>SLDH01000095.1 GCA_007125415.1 Roseovarius sp. | reverse complement strand
GAACAAGCCCCTTTTCGAACATTGCGAGGTTGCCCGCTGGGTGGCCTATCGCGATGGGCGGCCGGTGGGGCGGATCACCGCACAGCTCGATCAGTACCAGCCTGCCGAGGCGCAAGGCAGGATCGGGCATTTCGGCATGCTCGAGGCGGAAGATGATGAGGCGGTTTTTACCGCGCTCTTCGAGGTGGTGGAGAATTGGCTTCGCGCGCGCGGTGCCAGCCATTTGCGTGGGCCTTTCAATCTGACGATCAACGAGGATCTGGGCCTTCTTGTCGAGAATTTCGACAGCCCGCCCTTCATCATGATGAGCCACGCGCCGCCCTATTATGGCGCGCATATCGAGGCGCAGGGCCTCACCGGAATCAAGGATCTGCTCACCTATCTGGTGGCGCCCGATTTCGTGGCCCCGCCGGTGATGACCAAACTGGCCGAGCGCGCGAGCAGAAAGGTGACCATCCGCCCGCTCAACCGCAAGGACAAGGCGGCGGATTTCGAGGCGATGCGCGATGTTTTCAACGATGCCTGGGCGGATAACTGGGGCTTCGTGCCCTTCACCAAGGCAGAGTTCGAGGAGACCGCAAAGGTGCTCAGTCTGCTTTTGCCGCATGATTTCATCCAGATCGCCGAGATCGAAGGCAAGCCGGTGGCCTTTATCGCGGCTTTCCCCAACATCAACGAGATCACGGGCGATCTGCGCGGGCGGATCTTGCCTTTGGGCTGGGCGAAGCTCTTGTGGCGGCTCAAGGTGCGGGGCACGACCAGCGCGCGCGTGGCTCTCATGGGTGTGCGCAAGGAACACCAGTTTTCGCGCCTTGGGCCGACGCTGGCCTTTCTGGTCATCGATGCGGTGCGCCAGGCGATGATCCGGCGCGGTATCGAGACGGTCGAGATGGGATGGATTCTGGAGGATAACGACGGTATGCGCCACATCATCGAAGCGATCGGCAGCAAGATCAACAAGCGCTACCGTGTCTATGAAAAGCCACTCTGACGGTGGCCGGACGCCACTGCAAAGCTGCGCTGCAGGGAAGGGAATGATGTGACTGATTTTGCCGCTGTTGTCCTGGCCGGCGAGCGTGCGGATCGCGACGCGTTGCGCGACCATACGGGCGTGGCCTGCAAGGCGCTGCTTGAGATCGACGGCACGCCCATGATCCGCCGTGTCATCGCGGCGCTGGAAGAGGCGGGCTCCATCGCGTCGATCCGTCTGAGCGGGCCTGTGGAGGAATGTGTCCGCGCAGAGCCGGGGCTTGCGGCGCTCATCGACGCTGGCCGCGCCACCTGGAGCGCGCCCGGCCCCACCCCCAGCACCAGCGCCTATGCGATGCTGAGCGCCGTTCCCGGCGATCAGCCGGTGCTGATCACCACGGCGGACCATCCGCTGCTTACCGCTGAAATCGTTGATCATTTCTGCAATGATCGGGCGCTGGGTGACTATGATGTGGTGATCGGCCTTGCCCCTTATGATCTGGTGCGCCAGACCTTTCCCGATCTGAAGAAGACCGTGCTGCGCTTTCGCGACGGCCAGTTTTGCGGCTGCAACCTCTTCGGGTTTCTCACAGAAGACGGGCGGCGCATGGCCGATTTCTGGCGCCGGGTGGAGAAGGATCGCAAGAAACCGCTCGTGGTGATCCGGCTGCTTGGGCTCTGGGCGCTTTTGCGGTACCGTATGGGATGGTTGACGCTGGAGAATGCGCTTTCTCTGCTCTCCCGAAAGGTGGGGCTGAGGATCGGGGCGGTGATCCTGCCCTATGCGCATGCCTCTGTTGATGTTGACTCGGTGGAGGATTATCTGCACCTCCAGCGCTACGCGAATACGCAGGGTGCCCCGGGCAAGGCATCCGGCACGGAACCAGCCCCCGCCGGTCGAGGCTGACAACTTTATGAGGCAAGACTTCGATGACAACGACTCTCACAAGGCTTCTGGATTTTGATGCGGTCGCGGCCGCGCCACTGGCGACAGATCCGTTCAATTTCATGGTCGCGAAGAACGTGGTCCCGCCGGAGATGCTCGCGCGGGTCAACGAGGATTACCCCGAGATCAGCATCCCTGCCAATTTCAAGCCCGAGAACCTCTCATACGGGCCGAGCTTTGCGCAGGTGCTCGAAGAGCTGGACAGCCCCGAGTTCGAGAAGCTCATCGAGCGCAAGTTCGATGTCGATCTGAGCCGCACCACGAAATCGGTAACCGTGCGCAAGCTCTCCGAGCCGAGCGATGGCAATATCCACACCGATCACTGGAGCAAGGTCATCACCGTGCTGATGTATTTCAACCCCGAATGGCATCAGGAGGGCGGGCGCCTGCGCTTTTTGCGCAGCAAGGACGATATCGAGGATTACGCCGCCGAGGTCATCCCCGAGGCCGGCACGCTTCTTGCCTTCCAGCGCAGCAACAAGAGCTTTCATGGCTACAAGGAATTCGATGGCGAGCGGCGCATGGTGCAGGTGAACTGGGTGCGCTCCGATCCGCTGGCCCTGCAGGCCCAACGCCTTTCGCGTTTCGGCACACATACCGGCAAGCGGCTCTTGCGGATGGCCAAGGGGCTGCGCGGCGAGGCGCGCTGAGCCGATGCATCAGCGCTCGGTATAGCCGAAAACCGGGTCGAGCCGTCCTTCCACCATCGCATCTATTTCAGCGGTCTGTTCAGGCGAGAAATAGTCCCGATAACCGCCGATCTTGCCGCGCCGTACCTTGAAGCTGTCGGGGTTGTTCTCATCCCCCGGGCGCACGCGCTGGCCGCTGGCGCGCATGCCGTCATTGCTGGCCTCGCGCTTTTTCATGTTTTCATAGGCCGCATATTCCCGCGCGGCCTCGATATGCGCAGCGCTGCCGGTTGTCCCGGTATGGGTCACCGCCTGTTGCAGGCTCGCGGCCGGGTCAAGGCGCATGTCCTCATAGCGTATCAACGTGAGATCATCACCCATCATTGGCATGGCGCGGGCCCAGCCGTTGAAATAGTCGACAATGCGCGGGATGCCGCAATCGGGATTGCGCACAAAATCGAGGATTTCCACTTCCGCGCCATGGGGCGGATAATGGTTGAGCGCCTTCTTGCCGGGGCGCATCCGGTAGCGCCACTGGAAATATTGCGACACCGCCACGTCGCGCGGATCACGCACCAGCAGAACCACCTTCTTGCCGCGAAAATGCTCCAGGCTTTCCCACTCGCGCAGGTAATCGCGCATGTAATTGTTATGGCTGAAAAGCACCCGGGGCGCGCGGGGATCGAGCCGATGGTAATTGTCGAATTCCAGCATGTGCTCGGTCGGCAAGTCGAAATGCAATTGATAGAAGCGCGAGAGCATCACCCGAAACCAGGTGCGCCCGCTCTTGCCCCAGGACATAAGCACCCAGTCCGCCTCCTGCAGCTTGCGATATTCCTCCTTGCCGCGCAGACGCCGCTCAAGCGCGATCTTTCGCGCGGAAGGCAGGAAGAAGGCCGCCCCCAGCGTGAGGTGGCGCAGCGCGACGGCGCTGATTTCCCGGGGGGAACTGTTGAGCATCGGCAGGTGTCTTTCGGGCGATCTGGGTCTTCTGTCTCGGGGCGATCTGGTCCATAGCAGCAGTTGGGCCGGATCGTGGCCTCTTTGAACCGAAGCGGCGGGATGATGCAAGGGAAAGTCTGGGCCCTGCTGGGCCGGAAGCCGGGGGACAATGCACAGGTGCTGGCACTTGCCGAGGCGCTGGGCGCGCCCTTTGAGCAAAAGCACATCCATGCCCGCCCCTGGGAGATCGTGCCGCATCTTCTGCTGGGCCCCACCCTTGCAGGGATTGACCGACGCGCTTCCTCGCCGCTCGAGCCGCCCTGGCCCGATCTGGTGATCAGCGCGGGCCGCCGTAACGAGCCGGTGGCGCGTTGGATCAAGGCTCAGGCAGGGGGGCTTGTGCGCCTTGTGCATATCGGGCGGCCCTGGGCGCGGCCCGCCACTTATGATCTGATCGTCACGACACCCCAGTATTTCCTCCCGCCTGCGTCCAATGTGCTCCTGAACCCGCTGCCGCTGCACCGGATCTGCCGCGCGGAGGTGGCGAAGGTGGCCGCTGAGGCCGCGCCGGGGCTCGCGCATCTGCCGCGTCCCTTCACCACGGTGCTCATCGGGGGCGATAGCGGGCCGTTCGTTCTGACCGCCGAGAAGGCGCGGCGGCTGGCGGAAGGGGTCAACCGCCTTGTCGCCCAGGCCGGGGGCAGCGCGCTGGTGACCGACAGCCGCCGCACGCCGCCCGAGGCCACGCGTGCCTTTCGCGATGCGCTCGATGTGCCGCATCAGGCGTGGTGGTGGGGGCAATCAGGCAGCCGAGCGGATAACCCCTACCGCGCCTTTCTGGGGCTGGCAGATCGCTTTGTGGTGACAGGCGAAAGCATGTCGATGCTGGCCGAGGCAAGCGCGCTGGGGCGGCCGCTTTATCTCTTTGATCCCGGCGATGCGCCCGGCAGCTGGTGGCGGCACGCGCATAACATGCGGCCCAAACCGCTCAGCCATGCGCTGGCCATGCGGCTTGCACCGATGCGGATGCGGCGCGATGTCTCGCGCATTCAGGAGGCGCTGGTGCGCGAGGGGCGTGCGCGCTGGCTGGAGGAAGCCCCGGGGTTGATCGCGGCGGGTGAGCATTGGGCGGCCGCAGCCCCCGATGATCCGGTTGCGGATGTTGCAGGCGCGGCCCG
>SLDH01000169.1 GCA_007125415.1 Roseovarius sp. | reverse complement strand
GATCCGGGCCACCGCCGAGCAGGGCTATCTGGATGTGAAGACCCGTCCGGAACGGCGCAACGCGGTGAAGATCCTTCTTTTTCTCGATGCGGGCGGCTCAATGGATCCGCATGTGAAACTGGTGGAGGAATTGTTCAGCGCCGCAAGGGCGGAGTTCAAGCATCTGGAATATTATTACTTTCACAATTGCCTGTACGAAGGCGTATGGCGTGACAATCGCCGCCGTTGGAGCGAAGTGACGCCCACATGGGATGTGCTCAACACCTATGGGGCCGATTACAAATGCATCTTTCTGGGCGATGCGAGCATGTCTCCCTATGAAATAGCCTATCCGGGCGGGGCCAATGAGCACTGGAACGAGGAGGCCGGACATGTCTGGCTTGCAAGGGCCCGCGAGGCCTGGCCAGCGCATCTGTGGATCAATCCGGTGCCCGAACACCTGTGGGACTACACCCATTCCATCGGCATGATCCGCGAGATTTTCGAGGACCGAATGGTGCCGATGACCCTCGACGGGCTTGAACGGGGCATGAAACAACTCATGCGGTAGAATGTCGAGATTGACCGGCCAGCAGTGACCGGACCGCGCCGATCAGACGCGGCACACGATCGTTCAGGAAAGCCGGGAGAGTTGGTGGGTGATAAGAGATTCGAACTCCTGACATCTTCGATGTGAACGAAGCGCTCTACCACTGAGCTAATCACCCGCCGTTCCGCTTGTCTATCCTCACTCCGCGACCTCTGCAACCGCCTCTTTCCCGGCTTTGGCGGTGTTCTTGCTCTGCCGGATCTTGGCAAAAATGACCCTTGCGTTGGATTTCTCGTTGCTGCGATTCTGCATCAGTTTCCCGAAGGGCTGCAAATCCAGATCACGCCCCTCGGCCACGGCCTGCCCGAGCACGTCGAGCATCGCCTCGACCACGGGTTTGGCGTCGCGTTTCCTGATGCCGGATTGCTTCACGACCTTCGCCAGAAGCTCCTGTTTCTTCAACTCCGGCATGGTCGCTTCGGCGCGCGGCTCGGCATCCGCCGCCGGAGTGGGCGGCGCGGGAACGCGGCTGGCGGGCTTTGATGGCGGCGTTGTCAGCGCGGCACGCGACGCGCTCGCGGCGGGTGTCCCGTTGACTCCGGAGGAAGTGGGCGGTGTTTTGCTTCGTGCTCTGGTGGAAGTCTTCTTGCGGGTGCTTGTCATGCTCGTTCTCACTCCTTGTTTTGCGACAAGTCTAACCGCTTTTGCCGCACAGAGCCAGTAATCCGTTGACGAAACACAACCAATACCCATAATTGCGCGCAATGAACCAAGATATTGGGGGAATACAGTGTCACGTCTATTTGCAGGTGCGGTCGTCGCCGCGACGATCGCCGCCACACCCGCCCTTTCGGGCAAACTTTCCGATCCGGTTCTGGAGCAGGATCTGATCATCGCAGAGGCCGAAAACGACACCGCGCAGATCGATACGTTGCTGGTTGCGCTGACCCTTGCGCTTGTCATGGTGTCGCTGGGCAACTGACCTTGACGGAGGCGCGCTTCTTTCCCTGCGCCCTGAACACCCCCTCTACCCCGGGCGCAGCACTCCGGCGCAAAAAAACGGCCTGCTGGTGAGCAGACCGTTAATCTTTCTCGTGTTCCCGGCCCCTGTCAGCCGACGAGTTCAAGCCCGGAGAAGAAATAGGTGATCTCCACCGCGGCTGTCTCGGGTGCGTCCGAGCCGTGGACCGAGTTTTCCCCCACGCTTTCGGCAAACTCCGCGCGGATCGTGCCGGGGGCTGCATCGGCGGGGTTCGTGGCACCCATCACCTCACGGTTCTTCGCAATCGCACCCTCGCCTTCGAGCACCTGAACGACGACCGGCGCGCTGGCCATGAACTCGCAAAGCTCATCATAGAAGGGGCGCTCGGCATGGACCGCGTAGAACACGCCCGCCTGCGCCTTGGTCAGGTGAATGCGCTTTTGCGCGATGATACGCAGCCCCGCCTCCTCGAACTTGGCATTGATCTTGCCTGTGAGGTTGCGCGTTGTCGCGTCGGGTTTGATGATGCTCAGGGTGCGTTCTAGCGCCATATCAGCCTCTTTTGTCTGAAGGTGAAGCACGGCCCCAAAAGGCCCCGCCATGTGAAATCGCGGCTCCGATACCATGCGCCCCCGTCTTTGGAAAGCGGCGATTGACTGTGCCCGCCCGATCCGCCAAACCGCCCCCATGTTGAACATCGATGACATCACCTACTCCGTCGCCGGGCGGCCCTTGCTGGAGCACGCCTCCGCCAACATCCCCGAGGGTCACAAGGTGGGTATCGTGGGGCGCAACGGCACGGGCAAGACCACGCTGTTCCGGCTCATCCGGGGAGAATTGGCGCTGGAATCGGGCACCATCACCCTGCCCTCACGCGCGCGCATCGGCGGGGTGGCGCAGGAGGTGCCGGGCAACGAGGTTTCGCTGATCGACACGGTGCTGGCCGCCGACATCGAGCGCGCGGCCCTGATGCAGGAAGCCGAGACGGTGCAGGAGCCCGGGCGCATCGCCGAGGTGCAGATGCGGCTGGCCGATATCGATGCGTGGTCCGCGGAGGCGCGCGCCGCCACGATCCTCAAGGGGCTCGGCTTCACCGATGAAGAACAGCAGATGCCCTGCTCGGCATTTTCGGGCGGCTGGCGGATGCGCGTGGCGCTGGCGGCGGTGCTCTTCGCGCAGCCCGACCTTCTGCTGCTGGACGAGCCGACCAACTATCTCGACCTCGAAGGCGCGCTCTGGCTGGAGAGCTATCTGGCGAAATATCCACATACGGTGCTGATCATCAGCCATGACCGCGGCCTGCTCAACCGCGCGGTGGGTGCCATCCTGCATCTCGAAGACCGCAAGCTGACACTCTATCAGGGCAGCTATGATACCTTCGCCCAGACCCGCGCCGCGCGCCTCGCGGCGGCTGAATCGGAGGCCAAGAAGCAAGAGCAACGCCGCGCGCATCTGCAATCCTATGTGGACCGTTTCCGCTACAAGGCCGACAAGGCGCGCCAGGCGCAGTCGCGCCTCAAGGCGCTGGCGCGGATGCAGCCGATCATGCGCCCGCAGGAGGCAGCACTCCGGGCCTTCACCTTTCCCGAACCCGAAGAGCTTTCGCCGCCCATTCTGCGGCTGGAAGGTGCCTCGGTGGGCTATGAGGGCGCGCCCGTTCTGAGCCGACTTGACCTGCGGATCGATCAGGATGACCGGATCGCCCTTCTGGGCCGCAACGGGGAGGGGAAATCCACGCTTTCCAAGCTCTTGTCAGCCCGTCTTGATCCCATGGACGGGCAAGTTCACAGCGCCTCGAAGCTGCGCGTAGGCTATTTCGCGCAGCATCAGGTGGATGAGTTGCATACCGATGAGACACCGCTCGATCACATCCGCCGCCTGCGCCCCCATGAGACCCCCGCGCGCCTGCGCGCACGGTTGGGCGGGTTCGGCATCGGGGCCGAGCAGGCCGATACGCTGGTGGCCGACCTCTCTGGCGGGCAGAAAGCCCGGCTCAGCCTGATGCTGGCCACGATCGACGCGCCGCATATGCTGATCCTCGACGAGCCGACCAACCATCTCGACATCGAAAGCCGCGAGGCGCTGGTGGAGGCGCTGACCGCCTATACCGGTGCCGTGATCCTCGTGAGCCATGACATGCACCTGCTCGAGCTTGTGGCCGACAGGCTCTGGCTGGTGAAGGATGGTCGCGTCACCCCCTATGAGGGTGACCTGCACGCCTATCGGCAGGCCTTGCTCTCGGGTGACAAACCGTCGAAGGCCGACAAGCCGAAGGCAAAGCGCAAGGTCTATTCCCGCGACGAGATTCTCGCCCTGCGCCAGGAGGTGCGCCATTGCGAGGCGCGGGTCGACAAACTGAACGAGATGCGTGACAAGATCGCCGCGAAACTGGCCGATCCGGCCCTCTATGGCGAGGCCAATGCCGCCAAGGCCGCCGGCTGGAACCGCAAATATGCCGAAGTCATGGAGGGGATCGACCGCGCCGAGGCGCTCTGGCTCAAGGCGCTGGACCGGCTCGAGAAGGCCGAAGGCTGATTTCGCCTTGCCTTGAGCCTTGCCTGCCCTGCGCCTGCGCCACCCGTTCAATCCGCTCCGGTCTCGGCCCGGTAGCGCGCAGCCCAGGCGCGGTTGATGCCATCCGATAGCCTCGCCACAGGCGGCACAATCTCTGAAGCTGCCGCCGCAGGCAGGCCAAGATACCCAAGCACCCGGGCCAGCGTGCCTGCCGGATCGCGCGAGAGCGCATCATAGTCAAGGCAGAGCGGGCTGATTGCCTCGCGCGCGAACCATGCGCGCCACTCGGCCTCATAGGTATCAAAAAGGGCAATCTGCTCGGCTATCGCCTTCCTGTCATAGAGCGGGGCGCGCGGGGGCGACAATCGTTCGATCTCGCGCCCGTCCGGTGCCTTGTGCCACAGGCCCGACTGGGAGGCCTTCACATAGGAGACGGCCTGATCGAGCTTGCTGGCGCGCGCAAGGTAGATGAAGCGCGTGGGCCCGAATTCGGCCTCGATCACGGCACGATCACCGGGCAATCCGGGATGGCGGCTGCGCAACGCATCGAGCAGAAAGGGCGCGCTATGACGTTGCAGGCGCAGGCCGAAGATGTCGCCCGCGCCGCGGCCTGCATCCTGCGCCGCCTGCAGCGCCCTGTC
>SLDH01000191.1 GCA_007125415.1 Roseovarius sp. | reverse complement strand
TGCTGACGGCAGTGCGAAGGCTGTTGTCTTCGGCGAGGCAGGCGCTCGTGAAATTCTCGACGAACGCCGCGCCGAAAAGCCGCTTCGCGTTTTCGCTGCCGGCCATTCGATGGGCGGCCTCGAAGAGGTCACGCGGGAAGCGGACCGCGCCATCGGGGATATCATCGGGCCCCGCGGCGTCGGCGGCGGCAGGGGCGGTCAGACCGCGTTCGATCCCGTCCAGCCCGGCACCCAGCATCAGCGCCAGTGACAGATAGGGGTTGCAATCAGCCGGCGGGCAGCGAAATTCCAGCCGCGCCATGTCATTGGTCGCCGGGACGGAGCGGATCGCCGTTGTAAACGTGTATTCGGCCCAGGTGACGGCCTTGGGTGCCCAGGATCCGGGGGCCAGTCGCTTGTAGGCGTTGACCGAGCTGGTGCACATCGCAAAACATTCCGGCACGATGTCGATCATGCCGGCGATAAAGCTCCGGGCCAGACCGTTGGTCTGCCCGTCCCTGCTTGCAAACATGTTCTCGTCGGTTTTCTTGTCTCTCAGCGACAGAGTGACATGCCCGCCGATCCCGGGATAGTCGTGCCCCAGATAGGGCATGAAACTGGCGGTCAGGTCGTTGCGCCGGGCCCAGGATTGCGTGGCCATGCGGAAAAAGGCGGCGTCATCCGCCCCGCGCAAACCGCGGGCGGCCCCCAAGGTGGCCTCCAGACAGCCGGGGCCCAGTTCCACTCCGAGGCCGAAGAGGCTGATATCGTAGTTGAGGATCTCTTCCTCCAGGCTGCGGATCAGCCCGGCATGGGTGGCGGCGGTGGTGCCGGACCAGCACTTGTTGTCCGGTGCAAACTTGGACAGATTGTCAAATCCCGCTTCGCGCACCGAGATGTCTGTTTCGTCCAGCAGGATCATCTCGAACTCGAACCCGGCATCGACGACATATCCCATTGCCTCGGCACGCTCCAACTGACGGCGCAGCACCATGCGGGGCATGACTTCCTTCAGTTCCCCGGACATCTCGGCAATCATGATAACGGCGTCTGGCTCGGCCGGGTAACGGCGGATGCTCTGCGGATCGATCTCCTGCACCTCGGTGAAATAGGACGTGCCCGTGATGATCGTGTCGGCGCTGTCCCAAAGGGCCAGCACGTTGCCAAAGCGCGGGTCTTGCGCCCATTGCAGGAACTGATCCTTGCGCAGGCGGCGTTCGCGGAATACGGACGCGTAATCGAACTGCCCGACATGCACCACGTCGGCACCGAATTCCTTGAGTGATTTCTTCAGCATGTCAGCCCTCCCGTGCTTCAAATCTGATGGGCAATGTCAACGGTCCGGTATTGCCACTGTCAGGCAGGAAATGCGCCGGCCCGTCAGGCGCGATGGCCTTAAGGCGGTGCGCCAGAAGCTTGAGCGCTTCGGTCATGTCGCTGCGCGCGATGGGCGAGCCGATGCAGTGATGCTTGCCGCCACCGAAGCCGAAATGGGGCTTCTGCTTTCTGGTGATGTCGAAACCGGCCTCGAAATGCCGGGGATCCGAGGCGGCGGATTGCGAAAAGAGATGCAGGGTCGTGCCCTTGGCAATCTCGAGGCCCTGAAATTCGAAATCTTCCGTCGCCTCACGGGTCACCCATGTGACTGTGGGTCGCGTGCGCATCACTTCCTCTACGGCCTGCCGGGCCAGACCAGGGTCTTGCGCCAAAAGCTCCCACTGATCGGGATGCTCGAGGAACATCTGCATCGCGAGGCCCAGCTGATTGCGTGTCGTGTCGATCCCGCCAAAAATCGAGAGCACGATCATGTCATAGACTTCCTGCTCACTCAGCGCGTCGCCCTCTTGCGAGGCATGGATCAGCGCACTGATGAAGTCTTCCTGCGGATACGCCCGCCTCTCGGCCACCACCTGATGCGTAAACGCGAACATCTCTTCGGTGGCGGCATCGACGCGCGGCTCGTCCCGCGCATAGTTGACGCCCATGGCATAGCCCATCTCGACCGCCAAATGCGCCAGACGCGCGCTGTGCTCATGCGAAAGCCCGATCAGGGAGCAGACAACCCGCGTCGCGTAGGGCTCGGCGAAGGCGCGCTGAAACTCGCACCTTCCGTCGGCTTCGAACGCCGAGATCAGCTCGTCACCAAGCGCCTGAAAATCGGGGATGAGAGAGGTGACCAGTCGCGGCGAGAACGCGGGCATGCCCAGCTTGCGCAGCCGCGCGTGCTCGGCACCTTCCTGATTCAGCATCATCCGCAGCCACCATTGAGACCACAGGCCCGTGGTGCCGTTATGTTCCGGCCAGCGGTATGATCCCTGCCGCAACAAGGGATGCATGATCATGGCTTTCATCTCGTCATAGCGAAGAACGGCCAGACCATAGGGCGTGCGCGCGAACCAGCTCTGCTCGCGCGCCTTTCGGACCTCGTCCGAGCGAATGGAAAAACCGGGCTCTTTCAAATCGAGATAAGGTGCTTCTTCAATCTTCGGCATTGCGACCCTCGAGCCTGACAGTCTTCGGCAATCTGCAAGAACTTCCGGCGCTTGGCCGAAAAAAATCCTATACACAGAATGCGCAAGGGTTTAGTTCGGCTCAACCGAATTAATTTCGAACCGCAGGAGTAATTCATGGAACTTGACCGAACAGACAGGGGGATTTTGATCCATTTGCAGAATGATGCACGGTTGATGAACAAGCAGCTTTCCGCGAAGGTCGGACTCGCCCCATCCTCTTGTCATGAGCGGGTCAAACGCCTGTGGTCGCGCGGGGTGATTACCGGGACCACGACGATACTGGACGCCAAAAGCGTCGGGTGTGCGCTCGGTGCGGTGATTTTCGCCAATATCTCGAAAGATGGTCAGATCAACAACGACGCGCTGCTCGATCAACTCATCTCCGCGCCGGAAATCCAGAACATCTATCTCGTGACCGGCAAGTATGACATGGTCATTTCCATGGTCGCTCGCGACATGGATCACATGAAAGCCGCCGTCTACGAGGCTCTGACGCTCAACCGTGAAATCATCAGTTTCGAGACCTCGATCGTCTATGACCAACGGCGGGATGCAAGACTTCCGATTGAATGATCGCTGGTTATATGCACTGGATCTGTTCTCATCGCTCAAACCAAAGGTGGCGAGGAATCGCGTTACCTGAAATTCTCCAAAACCTCGGTCAGATGTTCATCTCTGACTACAGAAAGCCCTGCTTTTGGTTTTCAGTGTTCTGGAGCCAGAGAGACCCGCGTACCTCTGCCCCGTCGATGGGAGAGTGGATGGGCAGTGTGCCGCCGGTTGTGTCTCGAAAGTGGTGGAAATTCTCTGGCGGCGTCCTCCGAGCGGTTTGATTTGTGCCTGATCAGGCGGCGAGGTCAAGGGTCATGGGCTCGATTGGCTGGTTGAGGGTCTGCCACCCGTCGACTTTGCGCATCTGGATCTGACCGGAAGCCAGCAACGCCCAGAGCAGCATGGGCACGGTTTCCGGACAGGGCAGCACGGTCTGCGTCTTGATCCGACGTCGGAACTCACCGTTGAGGCGCTCGATGGCGTTGGTCGTCCGCGCAGACTTCCATTGTGACGGATCGAGCCGGGTGAATGCAAAGAGGCGATCGCCTGCTTGCTCAAGGCTACCCGCCACAGCGCGGCACTTGAGACGCCATTTGCGCAGGAAGGCCTTGCGCTTCTGCTCTACCTCGTCGGCCGAGTCGGCGTAGATCATGTCACGGTAATCTTCAGTGAGTTCGTCCTGCACATGCTCTGGAGCATGCGCCAGAAGATTGCGATGTTTGTGAACCGTGCAGCGCTGGATGGGGATATCCTCGCCCCACAGCGCGACCAGAGCCGCCTCCAGCCCGGGCGCTCCATCCACGATAGCGAATTCGGGGCGCTTGAGGCCACGCACATCGAGGTCATCGAGGAACTGTCGCCAGGCCGCCGTACTCTCTCCGCCCATATTCCTGATGGAAAGCAGGACTTTCTGGCCATCACGGCGCACGCCGATCGCGGCCAGAACCGAGATGTTCGTCGCCTTCTTGTTAATCCGCGTTTTGATCACGGTGCCGTCGAGGATGATGCGCACGATGTCTTCTTCCGCAAGGCTCCGTGCGCACCAGGCGTCCCAGTCGGTCTTCACCTTGCGCCAGGCACGGCTCACAACGTCTTTGCCCACGGCCCCCTTGAACAGCGTAAACAGGGCCCGCTTGACCCGGCGCGTGTTGGTCCCCGAGAGATAGACGCCGGTGATGAGCGCCTCCGCGGCCTTGGTCAGGCGCTGGTAGCGCGGCAAAGCCCTTGAACGCCATTCGCAGACCTTTCCATCCTCGTCCTCCACGCGAGCGCGGGGCACGCTGACGGTCTCGGTGCCAAAGGTCCCTGTGATCCGGCGCTCCCGCGTCCCGTGGCGGTAGCCCTTCGCTCCCCCAATCTCGCGGCTGTAGCGGAGGCGGCCAAGAAAGCCGTCCAGCTCCTCTTCGAAAACGGCTTCGATCGTCGTACGGATGTTGGCGCGCAGCCGGTCCTCGATCGGATCAAATCCCTCTTCACATGCGAGTAGCGAAATCGGGCTGGTATCTGTAGTCCTGGTCATGGCGTGATCTCCTTGGCGGTGCCAGTCGCCGGTTGGGTGGTTTTGATTCACCCGGAGATTACGCCACCTTCAAATTTCCACCAACTTCGCGACACGACCCTTGACCCATCCTT
>SLDH01000203.1 GCA_007125415.1 Roseovarius sp. | reverse complement strand
TGGTTGGATATGTATTTTTAGCTTTGTCGCTATTCGCAGCAGGTGTCAAGGGCCCCAGCGTTGTGGCCCCGGGCCTTCCTCGTGCGATGGATAGTGGACGGTGATCTGTACGTCGGGATCGGGCGGTGGGATATCCACCGGCAGCACCCACTCGCCTAGATCGGTGATCCGGTCAGATGCCCAGGCGCAGAGGAGGGCTAGGTATAGTCGCATGGTCGTCATGGGGGTCCTGTGTATATGGCCAGGAGGGATCGGCCGTGAGGTATGTGTATTCACTGTGCCCGATGGTCAGGTCAGCCGTCAACCGATGCGCGAGAATCGGCCGGGCACTTTGTCCTCTTCCCGCTCGCGCTTCCCGGGGTCATTGCCAGCTTTCTGTTGTGCTTCCTCATTTCCTTCGACGAGTTCCTGCTGGCTTTCTTCCTCGCCGGGCAGGAAAGCACTCTACCCGTCTATATCTGGACGCAGCTGCGCTTCCCCGCCCGCCTTCCCGGCGTGCTCGCATTGGGCAGCCTCATCCTGCTGGGCAGCGTCATCCTCGTGCTGATCGCCGAATGGTTCAGACGACGAGGCCTGACACCGACGAACAAGAAGGTCGACACACCCTTTTCATGACAAGGCAAATACACATGGCTGATGAAAGCTTCATTTCGATCGACCGCATTTCCAAGCACTTCGGAGACGTCCGTGCGGTGGATGATGTGAGTTTCGATATAAGGCGCGGCGAGTTCTTTTCCCTTCTGGGGCCGTCGGGTTGCGGAAAGACCACGTTGATGCGCATGATCGCCGGCTTCGAGGAAGCCACCGAGGGCGACGTCATCATTGACGGACAATACATGGGCGATACCCCGCCATATCGCCGCCCCGTCAATATGGTCTTTCAGAATTATGCCATCTTCCCTCATCTGACCGTGCATCAGAATCTGGCGTTCGGGCTGCGCAAGGATCGCCTCGGCAAGCAGGAGCTTAACCGGCGCGTCGAGGAAGCGCTCGATATGATCAAGCTATCAGGCTACGGATCACGCAGCGCGAACCAACTTTCCGGCGGGCAACGCCAGCGCGTTGCGCTTGCGCGTGCCCTCATCAAGAAGCCCAAGGTATTGTTGCTCGACGAGCCGCTGGGCGCGCTCGACAAGAAACTGCGCGGTCAGATGCAGCTTGAGCTGCGGGCCTTGCAGAAGAGCCTCGGGATCACTTTCATCTTCGTGACCCATGACCAGGAGGAAGCGATGACGATGTCTGATCGGATCGCGGTGATGAGTGCCGGCAAGGCGCTGGAAGTCGGTCCACCCTCCGATCTCTATGAACGCCCCAGACCTTACTTCGTGGCGGATTTTCTCGGCTCGATGAATTTCTTCGACGGCCGTGTCGTGAATCTAGAGGGTGACACCGTCATCGTCGATACCGAGCAGGTCGGTCGCGTGAAGGTGAAGGCGGAAGGCACTTCTTTTGAACAGGGCAACCCTGTCATCGTTGCCATAAGGCCGGAGAATATCGCCGTATCCTCCACCGAGGTCGAGGGCAAGGTGAACACCATCAAGGGGAAGGTGGATACCGCAGCCTTCCTGGGTGACCGCTCGCATATCTTCGTCAACGTGCATGACGGCCGCAACGCCGTGTTGACGCAGATGCAGAATCTCGGCGGAGCGGCATCAAGGGCCAGCAGCAGCGCGGAAAACATCTGGCTTTCCTGGAGCGAGGACGCGGGCATCCTGCTCGCACCCGCGTCAGCCTGAAATCGGCAATCCCCGCGACGCAGAAAAGAGTTCAACGCGAGGCGCCTTGCTGCACTGGCGCTGGAGTCACTCTCGATCAACCTGAAGCAACCTGCACCAAGCCGCGCAGGGGCAAGGAACAGGCAGGGGTGACCCACCCTTACGGGCAAGCACTCTATTCCGCAGGTTTGGTCTGCTTCGGGGCGTCCTTGTCCTGCTTCGCCTTGAGCTCATCCAGCCATAGCGAATGATGCTGATGCGCCCAGGCCTCATCCACCTTGCCCGATCCCATAGCAGCATATGCACCCTGCATGCCGACCGAGCCCAGATAGATATGGGCAAGGATGATCGCCATCAGCACGAAGCTGAGAATGACATGCCAGGCCTGTGCAAGCGCCATTTCCTCCTGTGGGGCAAGGGTGACCGGAAATTCGTCGATGCCGAGAAGACCGGGGATCCCAACGCCGTTGAGGGCGGCGAAGGTCTTGGAAAAAAGCGGTAGCTCGAAGGGAAAGAGCAACGACAGCCCGCTGAGGGAGATCAATCCGCCGAGCAGGATGACCGACCAGAAGATGAGCTTCTGCCCGGCATTGAATTTCCGCGCGGGGGGATGTCTCTTGCCCAGAAGGCCGCCAGCCTGCGCGAACCAGGTCAGATCCGTCCGGTGAGGCAGGTTGTGTCGAACCCAGATGAAGAAGATCATCGAGAGCGACAACATGAACAGCCAGGCCACGTTGTTGTGGAAGAGTTTTGACGCAAGCAGCAGCGTGGCGTTGAACTCATTACCGAAAAGCGGGGCGATGTAACTCCGCCCGTATTTCAGCAAAAGACCCGTGACCGCCAGCAGGATGAAGGAACCGGCAAGCAGCCAATGGGCCAGGCGCTCGACCGACCGAAAGCGCGTGACCATCCGGCCCGTCAATGCCCCCGCCACCATGATGCGGCCCCGCAGCAGGTAGAAGAGGGTCAGTGCGGCAATCGTGCCCAGCAACAGCCAAGCACCAAAACTGGACAGCGGGCCAGCGCGGAAGGCCTGCCAGCGCATGCCACCCTCCTGAACCAGAACCTTGTCCGCATCACCCCCCGTCGATACCGTCACATCGGACGTATCGAAACGGGGCCCGCGCCAGATGTCCGGCAGAGTTGGGCCACCCGCCATGACGATCGGTTCGCCTGTATCACCGGCGCTTTCCGTGGTCGCATGGCCGGGCGCTGCCCCCTCGGCAGCCGCAAGAGGCGCAGGCAGCAAGAGGGCGAACAGCAGCACAAGGAACAGAGCCGCGCGCGCAGGACTCGCGCCGATCTCCTGATCTTTCCCGGCAGACACCACGCACCGAGCGGCCGCGTTGGTGGCGAGTGACGGATCGAATTCTGCCGCTCTCTCGTTCTGCCGCATCACGCCTCTGACGGGTTCTGCATGATTGATCCTTTGATTGAAGATCATCCGATTGGTCCTCCTTCCAGCCCAGAGTGGAATTCAGCGGCGAAGATGGGAAGTGTTTTTTGCCCCGGACGTGCCAAACCGGAGATCACCGGAGATTCTCACCATCTGTCGCCGGCCCCAAAAGGCGCCGGACGGTCACTTCACCCCTGGCCGGAACGTCCGTGGCCTTCCAATTCGGAAACTTGGCGAATCACGCTCGTCAGACGACAGCCTTTCCGCGATCAGACCCGCCCTTGCGTCTGAAGCGCCAACTGCGGCAGGATGGAGGCACAAGAAGCGTCTTGGGAAGCGCAGACGTTGACCTGCGCCAACCCGACAGGAAAGGAAGATCCGATGAGCGATGATTTCAACATGTCCATGCGCAAATTCCTCAAGCAGGTCGGCGTGACCTCGCAACAGGCGATCGAAGAGGCTGTCCGCACCGCCGGGGACGCGGGCAAAGATTATGACGTGAAAGCCGTCATCACGATCGAGGAACTGGGCCTGACCCATGAAGTGACCGGCAGAATCAAGGGTCGGAATTAGTTGTTCGGGCCAGATCGGATCGACTGGAACTTTGCACGGACGCTGTTCTTCTCCCATGGCCGGGTCGATGCGCAGAGGGATGCGCCCGACCCTGGGTGGGCGCGGCCCCTCGCTGGGGCTACAGGGATTTATGGTCGCCAGATAACTCCGAACATTGAGCTTTTTGCAACGTCGTAATGCGCCCTCCCGGGGGGAGGGTCGGGCGCGGCCCGGGCTGGTCGCCCGGGCCAGGGCGTGTCAGGAGGCGTGAACAGGAACAATTTCCCGCCCTCTGCGTCAAAACAGACATGCGCAGGACTTTTCCAGCAGCCTGTGAGAGTCACTCTCGATCAATCTGAGGAGGCGTGCACCAAGCCGCGCATTGTATGTCTCGCACCAGAGATTCCCCCCCGGCACAGTTCTCCTGCCTTATCGGCGGACATTCTACCCGCCGCGGCGTGTGGAGAGGTTACGATCGGCCTCGGGGACGTTCAGGGTCGCCCATTTTTCGTCCTCGCCCGGCGCAGGCGGCTTTTCACATTCATTCCGGTGCAAATTGACCTTGGCCATGAAATGCGCCGAAACAGGTGCCGTTACGAAGAGAAACAGCATGATCAGGATCTCGTGAATGGAGCCGTCTCCGAAGGCGAACGAGTTGATCATCGAGGCAACCAGCAGTGAGCCGATCCCCATTGTTCCCACCTTCGTGGGCGCGTGCAGGCGGGTCATCGTGTCATTGAACTTGAGCAGGCCGATGGCACCGACGAGGGCAAACACCGCACCAACCAGGAGGAAGAAGGCCATGGCAAAGAAAGCGACTGTTTCGAAGATCATTCTATGATGTCTCCTCTCAGGATGAAACGCGCATAGGCCACGGTCGAGACGAAGCCGAGCATCGCAATGACCAGCGATACCTCGAAATATATCTGCGTGCCTTGCGAGATACCAAGCAACACGACAAGCCCGATCGCGTTCACCACCATCGTGTCCAGCGCGAGGATACGATCCCCCGCACCCGGGCCGATCACGAGCCGGATCATCGACATGAGCTGCGAAAGACCAACCGCGACAAAAGCGATCCAGAGCGCCCCTGTCATGATGTTTTCGGCGAGTGTCATCATCCGAAAATCTCCTTCACACGCGTTTCGTAACGCTCCTTGATCCGCTTGAGGTCTGCCTCCGGATCTTTGGTGTGCAACACATGGACAAGCAGGCTGTGCCCATTCTCCGACAGGTCAGACGACACCGTGCCGGGCGTCAGCGTGACCGTACCGGCAAGCACCGTTATCGCTTCCGGCTGGCGCAGATCGAGCGGCACGACGATCCACGCCGGTTTCAGCTTCGCGTTGGGGACCGTCAGAACGATCCACGCCACCTCGATATTCGCCACGATGATGTCGCGCAGCACGAGTACAATATAGACCGCCAACTTGCCAAAACGTACACCGCTCGGCCGGTCCGGCCACCATCTCGTCGTCATCAGGGGAATGATCATGCCGAGTATGAGCCCGAAGACGACCATCCCCGCAGAGACCTGCGGTTGCAGGACCGTCCAGACAAAGGCGATCAGCAAGGTGAGGAAGGGATGAGGGAAGAACCAGCCGATCATCCGTGTCATATCAATACTCCTCCGCGCCGAGACCCAGCTTGCCGGTGGTTCCGAGCACTGTCGTGACATAATCCACCGGGTCGAATAGCTGGGTGGACATCTCCACCATGTAGGCATGCGCCTGCCCTGCGAAAGCGGTGTAGCCGACCAGCAAGGTGATCAAACCGCCAACCGCCACATAGGATAGCGCTGCAGGCCGGGCCGGGAGCATGCTTTCCGCAGGAGGCTTCACGCTTTGCGCCTTCCAGAAAACCACACTGCCTGCCCGTGCGAAGCCGACAATGCCGAACAGGCTGGCAATGAGAATGGTAGCAAAGGTCCAGACCATCAGCGGTGAGGCGAAGGCAGCCTCCAGAACAAGCAGCTTGCCGATGAAGCCCGAAAGCGGTGGCAGCCCTGTCATGGCGATGGCCGCCACGAAAAAAAGCCCCGCCGTCAGCGCCGCGCCGGGCACGGGCGGCTCGAGCGTAAGCCCCAGATGCGCCCGCGAACTGCGGACCAGATCGGCAATCAGAAAGAGCGCAGCCGCCGCGAAGGTGGAGTGCACGATGTAGTAGAGCGCTGCGGCGATACCTGCGGGTGTGAAAAGCGATATGGCCACCATCACCATGCCCATGGAGCCGATTACCCCAAAGGCCACCAGCCGGTCCAGCTTGCGCGCGGCCAGAATACCCAGCATCCCGATGGCCAGTGACACCAATGCCACCGGCAGGAGCCAGTCGCTCTGCAGGCCGCCGGTCACCTCCAGATCGGGCGGAAAGACCAGTGTATAGACACGGATGATCGCATAAGCGCCCACCTTGGTCATGATCGCAAAGAGCGCCGCCACGGGGCCCGGCGCCTCTGCATAGGTTGACGGCAGCCAGAAATGCAGCGGAATCAAAGCCGATTTGATGGCAAAGACCAGAAGCAACAGCACGGCGGCAAGCCGGATCCCGGCGGTAGCGTCGGGATCAACGAGCTGCACCCGCAGCGCGAGATCGGCCATGTTAAGCGTGCCTGTCTCGGCATAGATCGCACCCAGCGCGAACAGGAACAAGGTGGAGCCGAGCAGGTTGTAGAGCACATATTGCACACCGGCACGCAGCCGAACATTGCCCCCTGAATGGATCATCAGCCCGTAGGAGGCGATCAGCATGATCTCGAAGAAGACGAAGAGATTGAAGAGATCCCCCGTCAGAAAGGCGCCGCAGATGCCCATCAACTGGAACTGGAAGAGCGCATGGAAATGCCGGCCTCTTTCATCCCAGCCCGATCCGATTGCGTAAAGGAGCACGAACAGGGCCAGCAATGACGTCAGCAGGACCATCATGGTCGAGAGCCTGTCTCCCACGATCACGATGCCGAAGGGCGCAGCCCAATCGCCAAGCTGATAGATCGTCACCGTGCCGTCAGAGGCTTGCCAGGCGAGCCCTGCTGCAATGCCGATCAGGCCGATCACACCGGCAACGGAGAACACCCGCTGGATCCCCATGTGAAAGCGCGCCGCAAGGACGATGAACGGTGCGAGGAGAGCGGGCAGAATGACGGGGGCAATGATCCAGTGCGTCATTTCGAACCCTCCCCGGCATCCGTCTCGACCGGATCGTTCACGTGGTCATCATCGGATCCCAGATAGGCCCCGAGCCCCAGCATCACGATGACCGCTGTCATCCCGAAGGCGATGACGATCGCCGTCAGCACAAGCGCCTGCGGCAACGGATCGGCATAGATTTCCACGCCCTCGCGCAGCACGGGAGGCGAGCCGATGGTCAGGTGACCTGCCGAGAAGAAGAAGACGTTGACCGCATAGGTCAGCAGCGAAACGCCGAGAATGATCGGAAAGGTTCGCAGGCGCATCACCAGATAGAGCCCGGCAGCAGTCAGGATGCCGATGGCAGAGGCAACGAGAAACTCCATGTCACACACCCTCCTTGCTGGCAGCCTGAGACGATTCATCACGCGACGGGTCGATATCCATCGGATGGCTCGTGGCGGGCGCATCCAGACGCCGCGCGAGCCGTGAAAAACTCTCCAGCGAGAGCATGACAGCCCCAACCACCGCGAGGAACACGCCCAGATCGAAGAGCACCGCCGTCGCGAGTTCGAACTCGTTGAAGGGGGGTATCCGGACATAGGTGAAATCCGTGGTCAGGAAGGGTTTTGCCACGAACCAAGAACCGATACCCGTGAGCCCGGCGATCAGAACCCCCGCACCGATCACCCCGTGATAGGGGTAACGGACCCGTGCGGTCGTCCAGCTGAAGCCGCTCGCCATATACTGCATGACCACGCCGATGGACACCACAAGACCGGAAATGAAGCCGCCCCCCGGTTCGTTATGCCCGCGCAGGAAGATGTAGAAGCCGATGAGCATCACCAATGGCATGATCACCCGGGTCAGCACGACCATCATTGTCGGATGCATGTCGCCGGCGCGGGGTTGATCCGGCTTGCGGTTCAGAAGACGCGCACGCACCGGCCCGCCCAGCAATGTCTCGGTCAGTGCATAGATCAGCAAGGCAGCGATCCCCAGAACGATGATCTCGCCATAGGTGTCGTAGCCGCGGAAATCCACGAGAATGACGTTGACCACATTGGTGCCGCCCCCGCCCTCATAGGAATTCGCAAGGTGGAAGTCCGAAATCGACGCGGCAACCGGATCACGCAGCAGATAGTGATAGGACATGGCCATGGCGCCCACGCCGCCAGCGACAGCGATCACCGCGTCGCGCCCCCGGATCGGCAGGCTGCTTTCCACCGGGGTCTTCTTGGGCAGGAAGTTCAGCGCGAGCAAAAGCAGGATGATCGTGACGACCTCAACCGTGAACTGTGTCATCGCCAGATCCGGCGCGCTGAAGAACACGAAGCCGATCGACACCATCAGCCCTATGATGCCGAGGATGATCAGCGCCTGCAGGCGCAGCCGGTGCAAGATCACAAGACCCAGAGTCGCGGCAACCGTCATCAGCCAGCCCGCCGCCACAATGGGTGTGATGGGCTGCATCTCGCGGGTCGGTGCGCCCAGCGTTCCGGTGGCGAATGCATAATAGCCCGCCAAGATCACCGTCACCGCCATGATCGCACCGTAGCGGGTAAAGGCCCCGTCATGCAGGCCGTGAATGATCCTTTGCGACGCAGCGACCACAGCCTCGACCAAGGCCTCGAAAATTACCTTGGCCTCGGGCCGGGGCGCCGCATCCCAGGCGCGCAGCGCGGGATTGAACATCGCCAACAGGATCAAACCGCCGATCACGGCGATGATCGACATGTAAAGCGCCGGGACGAGGCCGTGCCAGATCTTGAAGTAGGCCGTCGGCACCATGGCGGCATCGCCGAGCACCGCAGCAGTGACCAGTTTCACGAAGGGCTCCGCAAGGAAGGGCGCGATACCGATGACGACAACCGGCACAACCAGAATCGCAGGCGGCAGCCACAAGCCCGGCCCGGGATCATGCGGTTTGGCGGGGTAGTCATCGCGGACCTTGCCCAGAAAGGTATGACCGATCAGCCGGAAGCTGTAGGCCGCCGAGAAAGCCGACCCGAAAACGACAAGCACCGGCACCAGCCAGGGCGAGCCGAAGAGGACCGTCTCATAGGCTTCTTCGAGCATCATTTCCTTTGACAGGAATCCGTTGAGAAACGGGATGCCGGCCATGGAAAGCGCCGCAACCGTCGCAATGACGAAAGTGATGGGCATGAGGTGCCGCAAACCACCCAGACGGCGAATGTCACGGGTCTTCGTTTCGTGATCGATGATCCCGGCCGACATGAACAGCGCCGCCTTGAACGTGGCATGGTTGAGGATATGAAACACGGCCGCCAATGCCCCGAAAGCGGTACCGGTGCCGAGCAGCATCGTGATCAGGCCGAGATGGCTGACCGTCGAGAAGGCCAGCAGCGCCTTGAGATCATGCTTGAAGAGCGCGATCACGGCACCCAGAACCATGGTGATCAGCCCCGCAGTGGTCACGATAACGAACCATTCCGGCGTGCCCGACAGCACGGGCCACATCCGCGCCATTAGGAAAATGCCCGCCTTCACCATTGTGGCAGAGTGCAGATAGGCCGAAACCGGCGTCGGCGCGGCCATCGCGTGGGGCAACCAGAAATGGAAGGGAAACTGCGCCGATTTCGTGAAGCAGCCCAGCAGAATCAGGATCAGCGCCGGAAGATAGAGCGGCGAGTCCTGGATGAGTTCGCGATTCTCGAGAATGACACTCAGTTGATAGCTGCCGGCGATCTGGCCGAGAATGAGCATCCCGCCGATCATGGCAAGTCCGCCCATTCCTGTCACTGCGAGTGCCATGCGCGCGCCCTGACGCCCCTCGGGCAGGTGTTTCCAATAACCGATCAGCAGAAAGGAGGAGAGCGACGTCAATTCCCAGAAAATGAGCAGAAGCAATATGTTGTCACTCAGCACGATCCCTACCATCGCGCCCTGAAAAAGCAGCAGATAGGTGAAAAACTCGCCCATATTGTCTTCACGCGCGAGATAGTAGCGCGCATAGGTGATGATCAGCAGCCCGATGCCGAGGATCAGACAAGCAAAGAAGAACCCGAGCGCGTCCAGCATGAGGGTGAAGTTCAGCCCCAGCGTCGGAATCCATGAAGCCTGCGCCAGAACGACATCGCCCTGCAACACGGCCGGCAGGTTTGTCAGCAATCCAACCAGCGCTGTAAGCGTCACCATGAAGGTCACGCTTCCGCAGGCCTGACGCCCCGCCTGGTTCATCAGACCGGGCAACAGCGCTCCGAGAAACGGTAATGCGACAATGAGAAAGAGAGACACGCTAACTCCTGATCTCTGGCCAGACAATTCCGCCCTATCTGTGCCAAATGCCTGCAATTCTCAAGGGAAACCGGCAGTATCTGCACGTAATGTCGCATTTCGACGGCAGATCGAAACCTGTGACGCTGCGCGGGGCGAATATTGACGCAATTTGAAACGTTAAACACTCCGAAAGGGGTCGTGCGATATCTCTCACCCCGGGTGAGTGGAATAGGTGGTGGAGATGAGCGCGCAAGGCAATGTCGCGCCTGTCATCATCAAGAAGAAGAAGAAAGTCGGCGGCGGCGATGGGCACCATGGCGGGGCCTGGAAAGTCGCCTATGCGGATTTCGTGACGGCCATGATGGCCTTCTTCTTGCTGATGTGGCTTTTGAACGCGACGACAGAACAACAACGCAAGGGCATATCGGACTATTTCAGCCCGACCATCCCGATCAGTCGGATCTCTGGCGGCGGCGATGGATCCTTTGGTGGTGACAGTGTTTTCTCCGAGGACACGTTGCCCCAGGACGGCATCGGCGCGACCAATCGGCAGCCAAGCGAAAGCCGCCAGGCCCGCGGACAGATCGGCGTGAACGATGAAGGCACGGACAAAAGCGCGCACCAGAGCGAGGAATTCGAAAGGATTGAGGATCTGCTGAGGGGCCGCACCGGCGAAAGCATGGTTTCGGAGATGTTGCGCCGCCACATCGTGACGCGGGTGACGGATGAAGGGCTGGTGATTGAGCTTTTCGATCTCAAGCAGGCGCGCCTGTTCGAAAAGGGGACGGACAGACCTACGAAACTGCTCGAGCAGCTGCTCGATCTGGTGGCATCGGTCAGCCTTCTGGTGCGGAACGACATTGCCGTTGCGGCGCATACTCGGGCTCATCCGGTGGTGCTGCGGGAAAACCCGGTCTGGGATCTCTCCACGGCGCGGGCCAATCGCACGAGGTTGCTGCTGTCGTCAGGTGATGTCGGGGATACCCGAATCAGGCGCATGACAGGACATGCCGACCGTGAGCCGGTGACCCGCAACCCGATGTCCGTGCGCAACAACCGGGTTGAGGTGATCCTTCTGCGGTAAGGTCAGAAGCGGAAATGGAACGGATTTTAAGCGTTAGGCGGCTGTTAAAGCGCGCGCTGTAATGCTGGTCGACGAAAATCCTATCGACGCAGCAGAAAGGCGTATCCATGACTATTTCCTCTTCGTTGAACGCGGGCGTGGCGGGGTTGAGCGCAAACGCCACACGGCTCGCCGCGATCTCCGACAACATCGCGAATTCCGCTACCTATGGCTACAAGCGCGTCGAGACCGACTTTCAATCGCTGGTCATCTCTTCCTCCAGCGGGAACTACACCGCAGGCGGCGTACGCAGCAGCACGCAACGTCTGGTCAGCGAGAGCGGCTCGCTTGTGACCACGAGCAACCCGACCGATCTGGCTGTCCGGGGCCGCGGCATGCTGCCGGTGGCCAAGGCCAGTCAGCTGGATGCAGGCAATGGCGGCGTCGAGATGCTGCTGACCAGCACGGGATCGTTCCGCGCCGATGCAAACGGGAAACTCGTGACCGAATCAGGGCTCGTCCTTCTGGGCTGGCCCGCCAATGCCGATGGCACCATACCCATCTTCCCGCGGGATACCGCGGATGGGCTCGAGCCGGTCCGGATCAACGTGAACCAGCTCACCGGTGAGCCGACAACACGGATCAGCCTTGGCCTCAACCTGCCCGCCACCGACACGGACGCAGGCGCGACCGGCGCGCCACAGCAACTCTCCGTTGAATATTTCGATAATCTCGGCAAGTCCGAGAACATCCAGGTCTCCTTCTCACCGACATTACCAGCCGCCGGTTCGTCGAATGAATGGACCATGGAAATCAGGGATACCGCGCAGGCCGGTCTTGTGATCGGAGAATACACGCTCTCCTTTGATGATGCCCGCACCTCGGGTGGTACCCTTCTGGATGTCGCGACGGGCGCAGGCGGCGCTTATGACCCGGATACCGGCTCTGTGATCGTGAACGTGGCCGGTGGTCCGATGGAGATCTATCTCGGCAGGATCGGCTCTTCGGATGGCATGACCCAATTGTCAGACAGTTTCGCGCCGTTGTCGATTTCCAAGGATGGCTCGCCAGTGGGCAAGATGATCGGAGCCCAGGTGGACGCGAACGGATTTGTGCGGGCTTCCTATGACACCGGCATCAACCGCATCATCTATCAGGTGCCCCTGGCCGATCTGCCCAATCCCAATGGCATGATAGCGATGGGTCAACAGACCTACCTGCCCTCGAATGAGAGCGGCTCCTTCTTTCTGTGGAATGCCGGGGACGGCCCGACCGGGGATGTCGTGGGTTTTGCCCGCGAGGAATCAGCGACTGATGTGGCGGGTGAACTGACCGACATGATCCAGACACAGCGGGCCTATTCCTCCAATGCCAAAGTGATCCAGACTGTGGACGAGATGCTGCAGGAAACCACCAATATCAAGCGCTAGCACCGGCAACCCGCCCTGAACCGGCCTGAAAGGAAGAAGGTCTGACATGAGTATTACAAGCGCATTGTCCGGCGCGACATCGGGGCTGGCCGCATCCTCGCGCGCAGCCGAGGTTGTGTCATCCAATCTGGCAAACATGCTGACACCCGGATATGCCAAAAGGCAGCTGGGTTTGAACACGCTCGGTCAGGGCCTCACCGGTGTGGGGATTGGTGGGATCACGCGGCATTCGGATCCGCTGGTTCTATCCGACAGGCGACAGGCGGATGCGGAGATCGCCTTCGAGGATACCCGCGCCGCGTTTTTCGACAGCATGACACGGGTAATCGGCACACCCGATCAACCTTCCTCTCTCCCGGCGCTCGTCTCAGCCTTCGAGGCCCGCCTGATATCAGCCTCCGCCAGTCCCGAAAGTCCTGTCAGCCTGAAAGCCGCGATCCGGAGCGCCGCGGATCTGACGCTGGCCTTGAACCGCGCAGGTAAGGAGATTGAAACGCAGCGCACCAATGCCGATGCCGCCATCGCAGGTGCCGTTTCCGAAATCAACACGCTTCTCGGCCAGATCCGGGATCTGAACGCGCGACTGGCTGTACAGGGCAGGCCAGACCAGTACAGCGCGACCTTGCTGGATCAGCGAGACGCGCTGATCGACCAGCTGTCAGAATTCATTCCGGTGCAAAGTGTAGCTCGCGAAAGCAACACGATCGCGCTCTATACAACCGGTGGCGCAATCCTGCTTGATGGCCCGCCCGCAGAGCTTGGCTTCATCGGCAGCCCCCTCGTTGCGTCACACATGACGACCGAAAACGGTTTGCTTTCCGGCATCTCGATCAATGATCTTGCCATTCCTGCCTCCGGCCCGAACAGTCCCATCGCGGGAGGCCGCCTTGCAGCCCTTTTCAGCGTCAGGGACGAGCTTGCGGTCTCCATCTTGGCTCAGATCGATGCGATGGCACGTGATCTTGTCGAGCGATTCCAGCAAGCTGGCCTCGATACCAGCCGCCCCCCCGGTGCGCCGGGCCTCTTCACCGATAGCGGCGCTGCGTTTCAGCCAGCTGATGAGGTCGGACTTGCTGCACGCATCAAGATCAACGCGCTGCTGGATCCCGCTGACGGCGATGCCGAATGGCGCCTCCGGGACGGGCTCGGTGCCACACTGCCCGGCAACCCCGGCAACGGAAGCCTGATCGCCGATCTCACAGACGTTCTGCGCGAGAACCGTGCCCTCGCAAGTGGCCCGAACGGGGCTCTGCCGCGCTCGGCATCACAGCATGCCTCGGCTGTCAGTTCGCAAGTCGCACAGGATCGGCTGTCGGTCGACCGGGCACTCTCCTTCGCCTCGGCCCGTCATGCAGCTCTTTCTGAGCTCGAACAGCAAAACGGAGTCGATTCCGATGCAGAGCTGCAGACGCTGATGTTGATCGAGCAGGCCTACGCGGCCAATGCCCGGATGATCCAGACGATTGATGAAATGATGAAAGCACTCCTGAGGATTTGAACCATGGCGATCACTACCATCGGCGACCTGGCCCAGGGCTTCGCCCTGCGACAACAAAGCTCTGTCCTGAAGCAGCAGATGATGCGCCTGACTGCGGAATTGGCAAGCGGCACAACCTCGGACGTGACCCGGCATCTTGCTGGCGACTTCACAAGCCTCGCAGATATCAGGCACAGGCTGGTCGTCCTCGACAGCCATGCCTCGGCCGCAACACAGGGCCGGAACGACTCCGGCGCGATGCAAACCACGCTTTCCAGATTTCAGGAGAGGGCTCAATCCCTTGGCGAGAGTACTCTCGCCTTCGCCATGTCTCCTGGAGCAGCGCTCCACCCCACCGTTGCCAACGAAGCGCGCAACGCTCTCGGCGACATGCTCTCGGCACTGAATGTCTCGATTGCCGGACGATCTCTCTTTGCCGGCGACGCACTGAACGAGGCCGCAGTCGCCCGACAGCAGGATGTGATGGCCGCGATCCGCAGCGCAGCGGCAGGCGCTACAGATGCAGCGACACTGACCACCGCCATGGATGACTTTTTCGATAGCCCGGGCGGCGGATTCGACACGACGGTCTATCTTGGCAGCGGCGCACCAAGAGCCGCCTACCCCCTCGGCGAAGGTGAATCCGTCATACTCGACCTGCGTGCCGATGATCCGGTCTTTCGGAGCACGCTGAAACAGGTGGCCATTGCGGCGCTTATGGATGATCCGGCAATCGCCCTTTCCAGTTCGGACCAGGTCTTGCTGGCCCGACAGACCGGTGAAGCCCTGTTCGCAAGTCAGGACCGCATTACCGCCATCAGAGCTGATCTGGGCTTCGCGGAAAGCCGGATCGATCGCGCTGCATCCCGCATATCCGCCGAAACGGCAGGGCTGAACATGTTGCACGGGGACCTTCTCGGGATCGATCCATTCGACGCAGCCTCGGAACTGGACGCGGTCCAGACGCGGCTTGAAACTCTCTATACGCTGACCGCTCGCATGTCGCGGCTGAACCTGGTGAATTTCCTGTCATGACCGCTCTTCGCTTCCTGGCTGCGCTCGGCCATGTCCTTCTTTTTCTGGCTTCGGAAGCCTCCGCCAGCCAGATACGAATCAAGGATCTCGTGGAGTTCGACGGTGTGCGCGGCAACGATCTTGTGGGTTACGGCCTCGTTGTCGGGCTGAACGGCACGGGAGATGGCCTTCGGAATTCGCCCTTCACCGAAGAGATCATGTCCAACATCCTCGAACGGCTCGGCGTCAACATCACAGGCGAGCAGTTTCGCCCCAGGAATGTCGCCGCAGTCTTCGTCACCGCCAGCCTGCCACCCTTCTCCCGCGCCGGAAGCCAGATCGACGTGACAGTTTCAGCCATCGGTGATGCCAAGAGCCTGCTCGGCGGAACGCTGATCATGACCCCATTGAATGCTGCGGATGGCCAGATCTACGCCGTGGCACAAGGCACAATCATTGCCGGCGGCGTTACCGCGCAAGGCGATGCCGGGGGTGTTGTCCAAGGTGTGCCCACTTCGGGCACCATTCCCGCGGGTGCACGGGTCGAAAGGGAGATCGATTTCGAATTCGCCACCCTTGACTCCCTCCGCCTCGCCCTTCGGGAGCCTGATTTCACTACGGCCGCGCGAATCGAGAATGCCATCAACCGGACTGTGGGAAGCCGTGTTGCCCTTATGCTGGACTCGGGCACTGTCCGCCTGAACGTAGCGGCAGGCGGTGCCCTGTCGGCAGCGCATATGATCGGCCAGATTGAGAACATTCTGGTCCAGCCAGAACAGAAAGCCCGGGTAGTCGTCGATCAGCGGTCAGGCACGATTGTCATGGGTCAGGATGTCCGAATATCCCGAGTCGCCGTTTCGCAGGGCAATCTGGAACTTCGGGTTGAAGAGCGGCCGATGGTCGTGCAACCTAATCCCTTTGCAGATGGTGAGACGATCATCGTTCCCAGAACGAATGCGGAAATCAATGACCTTCCGGGGGTTAATCTTGCCGAGGTGCCGCCGGGGACTTC
>SLDH01000110.1 GCA_007125415.1 Roseovarius sp. | reverse complement strand
GGCGATTATGCTCGATAAGGTTGAGGTAGGAGGGCGAGATGCCCGCCCGCCCGGCCAGATCGGCCTGCTTGATGCCAGCGAGGATCCGCCTTTCGCGGATGCGGGTGCCAACCATCTCGGATTCGGGCACGAGATTTCCTTTCCCATGGATGTCGCACCCTGCTACGGGCAAGGCGCGGAAGCGCCGTCATCCTAGCAGGCCGCTGCGCCATTGACAAAACTACCGGTGGCCGAAGCTGCGCCAGCGACTTTTCCTCATTCCGGCACGCAATCCGGGTGATGCAGAAGTCTTTGCCATGTCTCCGGCGGTCAGCGACCACCGCCATCTGCGCATCAAGGGTTGCGCGCGATGCGCCCCCGCCTCTAATCTCTGGCTGCGCCGCCGGCGCGTCCTGTGCCCGGCTGACAGCGCTTGACCTGAACCGAAGAAGGGCTCCGCAATGACCGACACTCCAAACGCAACTTCCGGCGCCTTGTCCGCAAACGCCCATGTCGATGCGGCACTCTATGACGCGATGTATGCCGCTTCAATGGACGACCCTGAAGGATTCTGGGCCGAACAGGCGCAACGGCTGGACTGGATCAAGGCCCCCACCAAAATCCGCAATGTGAATTTTGCCGTCGGCGAGGTCTCGATCAAATGGTATGAGGACGGCACGCTGAATGTGGCCGCCAACTGCATCGACAGGCATCTGGCCACACGCGGCGATCAGACCGCGATCATCTGGGAGCCCGACAATCCCGACGATCCCGCGCAGCACATCACCTATAGCGAACTTCACGCGCAAACCTGCCGCATGGCCAATGTTCTCAGATCCATGGGGGTCAGGCGCGGCGACCGCGTGGTGATCTACCTGCCGATGATCCCCGAGGCCGCCTATGCGATGCTGGCCTGCGCACGGATCGGGGCCATTCACTCCATCGTCTTCGCGGGCTTTTCGCCCGATGCGCTCGGCGCACGGATCAATGGCTGCGACGCGCGGGTTGTGATCACCGCCGATACCGCCCCGCGGGGCGGGCGCGCCACGAAGCTGAAGGACAATGTGAACCAGGCGCTGCTCAACGACTATAATGAGGTCAAGTGCCTTGTCGTCCGGCGCACGGGCGATGCCATCGCCTGGCGCGACGGGCTCGACTTCTGGTGGCACGAGGAGGCGGCGAAGGTCGAGGCCGACTGCCCGCCCGAGGAGATGAGCGCCGAAGACCCGCTCTTCATCCTCTACACCTCGGGCTCCACCGGGCAACCCAAGGGGGTCGTTCATACCACCGGAGGTTACCTGACCTATGCGGCCATGACCCACGAGATCACCTTCGATTATCACGAGGGAGACATCTACTGGTGCACCGCCGATGTGGGCTGGGTCACCGGGCACAGCTATATCGTCTACGGGCCGCTGGCCAATGGCGCGACCACGCTGATGTTCGAAGGCGTGCCCACATACCCCGATGCCAGCCGTTTCTGGCAGGTCTGCGAAAAGCACAAGGTGAACCAGTTCTACACCGCGCCCACCGCCATCCGGGCGCTCATGGGGCAAGGGGACGACTATGTGACGAAATGCGACCTCAGCGCGTTGAAAATCCTCGGCACGGTGGGCGAGCCGATCAACCCCGAGGCCTGGAACTGGTATAATGACGTGGTGGGCAAGGGCCGCTGCCCCATCGTGGATACATGGTGGCAGACCGAAACCGGCGGCCATCTGCTGACCCCCCTGCCCGGCGCCACGACGCTCAAGCCCGGTTCGGCGCAACAGCCGTTCTTCGGCATTCAGCCGCGCGTGCTCGACCCGCATAGCGGCGAGGAAATCACCACCACCGAGGCCGAGGGCGTTCTGGTGCTGGCCGATAGCTGGCCGGGGCAGATGCGCACCGTCTGGGGCGATCACGCGCGGTTCGAGAAGACCTATTTCGCCGATTACAGAGGCTACTACTTCACCGGCGATGGCTGTCGGCGCGATGCGGATGGCGATTACTGGATCACCGGGCGCGTGGATGACGTGATCAATGTCTCCGGTCACCGCATGGGCACGGCGGAGGTGGAGAGCGCGCTTGTGGCCCATGCCAAGGTGGCAGAGGCGGCGGTGGTCGGCTATCCGCACGACATCAAGGGCCAGGGCATCTATTGCTATGTCACCCTGATGACGGGCGTGGAGCCCACCGAAGAACTGCGCAAGGAACTGCGGGCCTGGGTGCGCCAGGAGATCGGCCCCATCGCCAGCCCGGACCTCATCCAATGGGCGCCGGGCCTGCCCAAGACCCGCTCGGGCAAGATCATGCGCCGTATCCTGCGCAAGATCGCCGAGGATGATTTCGGCGCGCTGGGTGACACCTCGACCCTGGCGGACCCTGCCGTTGTCGATGACCTCATCGAGAACCGCATGAACAGGTAGGACCTGCAGCGATCGGCTGGCCACATGGCTTGCGTGACGACCCGAAGGCAGCGCCTGCCTGAGCAGGTGCTCTTGCACCAGGGTGCCACTGACAGGCATTTCGAATAAGCCGAGACGTTCCAATGGGTTGACACGTCAAATGCGCCTGCCGGGAGGCGGGCAGGCACAGCCCGGCGAAGCCGCCGGCCGGGGCATTTGAGCAGTCATCCCGTTAGGCTGAAAACTTCCGGCCCTGTGCGCCAGCACGGGCATCGCCTCTAGCGCAGCGGTTCCGATGTCATGATGTGAGAAAGGCAAGGCGGGCAAGACAGCAGTGCATTCCGTCTCCCGGTCAGCCGGGGCCGTGCCTTGGCACAGCCCCGACGGAAAGATCTATTCTGTCCAGCGACGAATCAGTTCGTCATAGGCGATGGTGATCGGCTCGCCCTTCTCGTCATCGAGCTTCGGCCAGGGTGCACCGGGCTGTGAGAGCCAGTACTCGTCATCCTGCATCTCGTTGAGCCGCGGCCCCACATCGCCCTGAACGCCGGAACGCTCGATCCGGGCCATGATGGCATCCTGCTGGTCGCAGAGCGAGTCCATCACGTCCTGCGCGCTGCGCAGACGCGAGGCCGCATCCCCGATATTCTGCCACCAGAGCTGCGCAAGGCGCGGGTAATCGGGCACGTTGAAGCCCGTGTCGGTCCACAGGTCGCGCTCGGGCGAGCGGTAGAACTCGATCAGATCGCCCAGACGCGGCGCGCGCTCGGTGAAGCTGTCATGATGAATGGTGGATTCGCGCACGAAAGTCAGGCCGTAATGCGACTTGGCCAGATCGACCGTCTTGGAGGCGATGAACTGCCCATAGAGCCACGCCGCCTGCGAACGATCAACCGGGGTGGATTCGAGCAGTGTGACCGATCCGGCATCCTGATAGCCGACCTTCATGCCCTCCTGCCAATACGCCCCATGGGGGCTGGGGGCCATGCGCCATTTCGGCGTGCCGTCCTCGTTCACCACGGCGAGATCATCTGCCACCATGTCAGCGGTGAAGGCCGTATACCAGAAGATCTGCTGGGCGATATTGCCCTGGGCCGGGACGGGGCCGGCTTCGGAGAAATTCATGCCAGCAGCGGCAGGCGGGGCGTAATCTTCCAGCCAGTCGACATATTTCTCGATGGAATAGACAGCCGCGGGGCTGTTCGTGGCGCCCCCACGTGACATGCACGAGCCGACGGGGCGATAGTCTTCATCCACCCGGATGCCCCATTCGTCCACCGGAACCCCGTTGGGCAGACCCAGATCAGACGCGCCGGCCATGGAAAGCCACGCATCGGTGAAGCGCCAGCCAAGCGACGGATCACGACGACCATAATCCATGTGGCCGTAAACCGTCACCCCATCGATTTCGCGCCCGGTGAAGAAGGCGGCGATATCCTCATAGGCCGACCAGTTGACCGGAACGCCCAGCGGATAGCCGTATTCGGCCTCGAACTCCGCCTGAATTTCCGGGTCCGAGAACCAGTCGTGGCGGAACCAGTATAGGTTGGCGAATTGCTGAACCGGAAGCTGGTAGAGCTTGCCATCCGGCCCCATGCCCATCGAGATGCCGATGAAATCATCGAGATCGAGATGCGGATTGGTGAAGTCAGCCCCATCTCCCTCCATCCAGTCGGTCAGGTTGCGGGTCTGCTGATATCGCCAGTGCGTGCCGATCAGGTCCGCGTCATTGATATACATGTCAAAGACGTTTTCCCCGGTCTGCAACTGGGTCTGCAACCGTTCGACCACATCGCCTTCGGCAATCAACGTGTGACTGACATTGATCCCTGTGATCGCGCTGAAAGCCGGGGCCAATACACGGGCTTCATATTCATGTGTGGTGATGGTTTCCGACACAACATTGATGCTCATGCCCTGATGGGGTTCGGCCGCCTGAATGAACCATTCCATTTCGGCTTCCTGCTCTTCGCGCGTGAAGACGGACAGATCGCCGATATGTTCATCTAGAAAGGCGCGGGCGGCGTCCATATCGGCGAATGCCGGGCCTCCCGTCAGCATGAGCGCCATTGCCAGCGCGGTGGATGTCTTCTTTAGTCGGTTCATGTTGTTACCTCCCGTAAATTGAACCTTCGTTTTTCGTTCTTGTGTGCCCGAACCGTTCGAGGAACTCTGTCCTTCGGTTCGCGCGCTTACCTGCGCCATTCACACCCAGCGGAACACCGCTGCGGCATAAACGGCGCAAATTCCCAAAGCCCACCATTGCGGCAGACCGCTCAAAGCCAGCCAGCCCGCATTGATGAAGGCCGACCCCAGAAGCGTGATGAAGAGACGATCCCCCCGC
>SLDH01000188.1 GCA_007125415.1 Roseovarius sp. | reverse complement strand
CTTGCCGCCTACCAGGCCCGCGAAGAGGACATGGCGCAGGCGATCAGCCTCGAGATGGGCGCGCCCATCGCCATGTCGCGCCAACAGCAGGCCCCGAGCGGCAGCGGCCATATCGCCAATTTCATCGATGCGGCACGCGATTACGCTTTCGTTCATCCATTGGGGGATGGCACCGAAGGGGCCTATATCCGCCATGAGCCGATCGGCGTGGCCGCCCTCATCACGCCCTGGAACTGGCCGATGAACCAGGTCACGCTGAAGGTCTGCGCGGCGCTTGCGGCGGGCTGCACCATGGTGCTGAAGCCGTCCGAGGAATCGCCTCTTTCGGCCATTGTCTTTGCCGAGATGGTGGATGCGGCGGGCCTGCCCAAGGGTGTGTTCAACCTTGTCAATGGCGACGGTGCCGGGGTCGGCAGCCAGCTGACCGCGCATCCGGATGTGGACATGGTCAGCTTCACCGGCTCGAGCCGCGCCGGCAAGCTCATTTCAAAGTCCGCGGCCGATACGCTCAAGCGCGTCAGCCTCGAATTGGGGGGCAAGGGGGCGAACCTCGTCTTCGCCGATGCCGATGAGAAGGCTGTCAAGCGCGGCGTGCTGCATTGCATGAACAATTCCGGCCAGTCCTGCAACGCCCCCACGCGCATGCTGGTCCAGCGCGAGGCCTATGACCGGGCGGTCGAAACGGCGGCCGAGGTGGCCAACGCCGTCACCGTCGGCCCTGCATCGGAAGAGGGGCGGCATATCGGCCCGGTGGTCAACGAGGTGCAGTTCAACAAGATTCAGGACCTCATTCAGAAAGGTATCGACGAAGGCGCGCGCCTTGTCGCGGGCGGCGTGGGCCGCCCCGACGGGATGAACCGCGGCTTCTACGTGAAACCCACGGTCTTTGCCGATGTCACGCCCGACATGACCATCTACCGCGAAGAGATTTTCGGGCCCGTGCTGGCCATGACGCCCTTCGACACCGAGGAAGAGGGCATCGCGATGGCCAATGATACGATTTACGGCCTGACCAACTATGTCCAGACACAGGATCCCGCCCGCGCCAACCGCGTCGGTGCGGCGCTGCGCTCAGGGATGGTGGAGATAAACGGCAGGAGCCGGGGCAAGGGCGCACCCTTTGGCGGGATGAAGCAATCGGGCAACGGCCGCGAGGGCGGCACTTGGGGCATCGAGGACTTCATCGAGGTGAAATCCATCTCCGGCTGGACCCCTGACGCGGCCTGACGGGCAGCAATGCGTGAGCGCGGACAGCATCCGGACAATCGGTTCGGGTGCTGGCGCCTTCGAAGCTACCTGTCAGGCGGATGCCAATCGCCGCCCGCCGCTCCACGGCGAAAACGGCGCATGATGAGGCCGACCGCCACGCCACAACCGATGGCCACGGTCAGATCGACGAATACCGTGAGCAGCATGGTCAGCGCCAGCAACATCACATCGCCCGGCCGTTCGCGCGCGTAGCCTGCCCATCTATGCGGCTCGCTCATGTTCCATGCGGTGATCATCAGGAGAGCCGCAAGCGCGGGCATCGCCAGATAGCCCACCCATCGTGCGGCAAAGAACAAAAAGAGCAGGATCGTCAGAGCATGCACCATCCCCGCCACCGGTGTCTTGCCACCGGCACTGATATTGGTGGCCGTGCGCGCGATGGCCCCGGTGGCGGGCAGACCGCCAAACAGCGATGAGCCGATATTCGCCACCCCCTGCGCGGTGAGCTCCGCATTTGGCCGGTGTTGCCCGTCAATCATCCGGTCTGCCACCATCGCCGAGAGCAGAGACTCCACCCCGGCCAGAAAGGCGATCACGATGGCCGACGGGATCAACCTCATGATCCGCTCAAGTGATATTTCAGGCAAAGCCGGCATGGGCAGCGTTTCGGGCAGGTCTCCGAAGCGTGAATGGATCGTATCCACCTCGAGACCAAAGAGAACGATCATCGCCGAACTCAAACCGACCGCTACGATCAACCCCGGAAAGCGCGGAGCGAGACGCCGAAGCGCAACAATCAGAAAGACGGTCAGGGCCGCGATGGCCACGGCTTGCGGCGCAAGACTGTCGCGCGCGGCCCAGAGCACCGGCAGTTTCTCCAGAAAATCCGCGGGCTGCTCCTCGATCGCGAGACCGAGAAAATCCGAAATCTGGCTGGTCGCGATGATGACGGCGATTCCGATGGTGAAACCGTTGATCACCGCCTCGGGGATATGAACGATCAGCCGTCCCGCGCGCAGCCATCCAGCGATCAGAAGGATCACCCCTGCCATGAGAGTGGCCAGAACCAGCCCGTCATATCCGTGATCGGCGATCACGGCGAACACCACCACGATGAACGCGCCTGTCGGCCCGCCGATCTGCACCCGGCTACCACCCAGCGCCGAGATCAGGAAGCCACCGACAATCGCCGTGATCAGCCCCTGCGCCGGGGTCGCCCCGGAGGCGATGGCGATGGCAAGGCTCAGCGGCAGGGCCACCATGGCCACTGTGACCCCGGCCATGAGATCCGCCATGAAAAGCCGCTGATCATAAGTTCTGAGCGTGGTCAGGAGCTTGGGCTCGCGCATCACATTTCCCTATTCCCCTGTCGTGATACGCCCACGCGCGCGCCGGATACAAGGGGCAGAGGCAAGTCAGGCGCGCCGAAAGTGCCATTCAAAACGGCGCTTTCGCCCGGAAACGCAGGCCGCGCCCTGTCTCGGGGTGGGTGAAGCGCAGCGCTTCGGCATGGAGCATCATCCGCGGATGGTCCAGTGCCGCCCCCGTCGCATAGAGCGGATCACCCAGAATGGGGTGCCCAAGGCTCAGCATATGCACCCTGAGCTGGTGGCTGCGCCCGGTCATGGGAAAGAGATGCACCCGCGTCTCATCCGGCGCATGACGTCTCACCCGCCATTCGGTCAAAGCCGGTTTGCCCGTCTCATGGCATATTTTCTGGCGCGGGCGTCGCTCCCAATCCACGATCAGCGGAGCCTCGATCCTGCCGGTCTCCGGCTCCAGCCGTCCGGCAACCCGCGCAATATAGGTCTTCCTGACCTGCCGTTTCTCGAATTGCATGGACAGATGGCGCTGCGCATGGGGCGTCTGGGCAAACACCATCACCCCCGAGGTATCGCGGTCCAGCCGATGCACCAGAAGTGCTGTGGGAAAAGCCTCCTGCACGCGGCTCAGCAGACAATCGGCCAGATCGGGGCTCTTGCCCGGCACCGAAAGCAGCCCTGCGGGCTTGTTGACGACGAGAAGCTCGAAGTCTTCATGCAGCACATCAAGAGGCGTGTCGGGCGGCGCATATTCTGTCATGTCATCCTCCTAACCCATCCGGCTGGCTGTTTACAGATCACATGCAATAGTCTTATTTGATCAAATAAAATAAAGGAGTAAGCCCATGAACAAGACCGATCATGACGTGATCGTCATCGGCGCCGGTGCCGCCGGCATTGCCGCCACCACTGCGCTGAAGAAGGCCGGCCACGACGTGGTCTGCCTTGAGGCCGCCGGCCGCGTGGGCGGGCGCGCCCATACGGACAGATCGATCTTCGGCGTGCCTTTCGACATGGGCGCGCATTGGCTGCATTGCGCCCATGTCAACGCGCTTGTGGAGCCAGGCCGCGCCATGGGGCTCGACATCTACGAATCACCCGAGCGTCGGATGATGCATGGGCTGGCAGATGGCGATGACTTCTGGGATCAGGTGGAGAGGAACTTCGCGGCAAGCAAGGCCGCCATGGAAGAAGACCTGGAAATCGAAAGCCGGACCGGCCTCCCGACAGACCGATCCTTCGCCGATGTCTTTTCCGCCCAAGGTCCCTGGGCCGCAACGGTCAAGATGATCTCGGGGCTCTCGATGGCCCGCGACCTGTCCGACATCTCAGTGCGAGACATGAACACATGGGCGGGCGGCAAGGATTTTTTCTGCCGCGAAGGCTTCGGCCATCTGCTCGCGCGTATGGCCGAGGGCCTGCCGATCACGCTTGATTGCCCCGTGACCGTCATCGAAGCCCGCGCCGATGGCGTCAGCGTGAGCACATCCGAAAAGAGCCTGACCGCCCGCGCGGTTGTCGTCACCGTGTCAGTGGGCGTCCTGGCCGAGGATGTGATCCGCTTTGATCCGCCGCTCGAAGCCACCCACCGACGCGCGCTCGACCTCATCACCATGGGCGACTACAATCATGCGGCACTCCTGTTCGAACCAGGCGGCCTGCCGCTTGAGGCGGATACCTGGCTTGGCTACCGGATCGAAGAGGAGGTGGCGGGCATCCCCCGCGGTGGCGGCTTTCTGTGCAATATCGGCGGCACCGGCCTGACCACCATGGCAACCGGCGGCAGTTTTTCGCGAGAACTGCAGGCGGCAGGCCCGCAGGCGGCCATCGATCACGCGCTCGAGGCGCTCGTCAATATCTTCGGCAGCAGCCTGCGCCAGCACTTCATCAAGGGACACGCCACCGCCTGGCGGAAAGAACCCTTCGTGCGCGGCTCATATTCGGGTGCCCTGCCCGGTGGATCGGAGCAACGCGAAGCCCTGCGCCAGCCTCATGCGGAGCGCGTCCATTTCGCCGGCGAAGCCACTCACCGCAGCCAACAGGCCAGCGTGAGCGGTGCCTGGCTCGAAGGCGAACGTATCGCGGCCGACCTGACCGCCCGCTTGCAACCCTGACAGCAGCGCGGGGTTGGGCGCAGATCCCCGGACACCCCCCTCTTCTTCTTGGCCGAAATACCCCGGG
>SLDH01000354.1 GCA_007125415.1 Roseovarius sp. | reverse complement strand
CGTTCTTCTGTGCCTCACCCAGCGCCCGCGCCAGTTCCCCCAGCAACTGCGCGCTGAGGGCATTCATGGCATCGGGGCGGTTCAGGGTGATGGTGGCGACGTGGTCTTCTGTTTCGACGATGATCGTCTCAAAGGCCATGAAAGCTGCTTTCGCTTGTTGCTGTCTGGCGGCAAGGTTTAGCAGCCTTGCACAGCGGATCAACCTATCTTTGGCAACGCGGGCAATAGAAGGTGGAGCGGCCGGATTGCACCACGCGCCTGATCTGGCCGGGGCAACCCGGCGTGTGGCAGGGCGCCCCTTCGCGGGCATACACATCGAAACGGTGCTGAAAATAGCCAAGCTCCCCATCGGCTTGGCGATAATCGCGCAAGGAAGAGCCACCCGCCTCGATCGCCTCGGAAAGCACCTCGCGGATGAGCGGAACAAGGCCCGCCACGCGCATGGCGGAAATGCGCCCCGCGCGGCGCAGGGGCGAGATGCGCGCGCGAAAGAGCGCTTCGCAGACATAGATGTTGCCCAGCCCCGCAACGATTCGCTGATCGAGAAGTGCCGCCTTGACCGGCATGGTGCGCCCCTTGAACGCCGCGATCAGATGCGCCTCGTTGAAGGCATTGCCCAGAGGCTCGGGGCCGATGCGTGCCAGAAGCGGATGCGCCTCGGCGCGGGCCGTCTCCAGAAGATCCATCGCACCGAAGCGCCGCGGGTCGTTGAAGGTGATGCGCGCGCCATTCGCCATATGCAGTACAACGTGATCATGTTTGGCCGGTGCGGGATGATCGTGCAGGAACTGCCCCAGCGGGTCGCCGGAAATCAGCATTCGCCCCGACATGCCCAGATGGATGAGCAGCGTCTCGCCCGACCCCAGATCGGCAAGGATGTATTTGGAGCGACGGCGCAGGTTCAGCACATTCTGCCCGGTGAGCCGCTCGGCCATCCGCGCCGGGAACGGCCAGCGCAGGTCGGGTCGGTTGACATCGGCCCGGGTGATCATCTGCCCCACCATGGCGGGCATGAGGCCACAGCGCACGGTTTCAACTTCGGGCAGTTCGGGCATGGGCAGTCACCTCGCGCGAAAGGGGCGCATTGTAACCGCCCACCAGCACCCTATAAGGAAGGCGTAGGCGAAAAACGGCAAGGCCCATGACCCAGAAAACCACGCATTTCGGCGCGCAGACCATCCCGGAGGACGAAAAGGCAGGGCGCGTGCGCAGCCTCTTTGGCGACGTGGCCTCGAAATATGACGTGATGAACGATGCGATGAGCTTCGGGATACATCGGTTGTGGAAAGACGCAATGATGGATTGGCTTGCCCCGCGCCCCGGTCAGAACCTGCTGGATGTGGCGGGCGGCACCGGCGATATCGCCTTCCGTTTTCTCAAGCGCGCCGGATCCGGCCATGCCACCGTGCTCGATCTGACCGAGGAAATGCTGATGGAAGGGCGCAAACGTGCCGAGGCCGAGGCTCTGGCAGGCAGTCTTGACTGGGTTGTGGGCGATGCCATGGCCCTGCCCTTTGCGGATAACAGCTTTGATGTCTACACGATCAGCTTCGGCATCCGCAACGTGACCCGCCCGCAGGTGGCGCTCGATGAAGCCTTTCGCGTGCTCCGCCCGGGCGGCCGCCTGATGGTGCTGGAATTCAGCCAGATCCCCAATGATCTGATGCAATGGGCCTATGATCTCTATTCGTTCAACATCATCCCAAGACTGGGGCAGGTGATCGCAAAGGATCGTGAAAGTTACCAGTATCTCGTAGAATCGATTCGGAATTTTCCGGATCAGGAGAGCTTTCTCGGAATGGTCCGGTCGGCCGGATTCGGCAATGCGAAATATCGCAACCTGAGCATGGGCATCGCCTGTCTGCATTCGGGTTGGAAGCTCTAGAGCATGCGCGGCCCGCATAACATCCTGCGCCTCATCCGGACGGGGGCCACGATGGAACGCACGGGCGCCATGCGGCTCATCATGGATGCGCTCGAGGCGCCGCCGCTCGTGCGCGGCACGATGCGTTTTCTGGCCTGGCCCTTTCAATGGCTGGGATATCGCGGCGATGTGACCCTGCCGCCGGCGGTGCGCGCGCTGCAGGCGCTGGGCCCGGCCTATATCAAGTTCGGCCAGATCCTGTCGACCCGCCCCGATCTGGTGGGCAGCGAATTGGCCACACAACTGCGGGTCTTGCAGGACAAGCTGCCGCCCTTTCCGGTCGAGGTGGCGAAAGCCGCGATCGGAAGGGAGCTGGGGCACCCCGTCGATACGATTTTCGATGATTTCAGCCCGCCCGTCGCCGCCGCATCCATCGCCCAGGTGCACAAGGCGGGCCTGCGCGACACCGGCGAGGCCGTCGCGGTCAAGGTCTTGCGCCCAGGGATCGAACGCGCTTTTCGCCGTGACATCGATGCCTTCTACTTCGCAGCCCGAACCATCGAATTGCTTTCGCCCGCCTCCCGTCGGCTGCGGCCGACGGATGTGATCGCGCATTTCGAGGGTGTGGTGATGGGCGAACTTGATCTGCGGCTCGAAGCCGCCTCGGCGAGCGAGTTCGCCGCCAACACGGCCAATGATGCCGGCTTCGAGTTACCACAGGTCAACTGGCTTCTGTCGAGCCGTCAGGTGATGACGATGGGTTGGGCCGATGGCGTGCCGATGGGCGACAATGAAGCCATCGACGCGGCAGGGCACAACCGCGTGGAGCTGGCCGAGCGGGTCTTGCAGCTTTTCCTCAGCCATGCGCTGCGCGACGGGTATTTTCACGCCGACATGCATCAGGGCAACCTCAAGGTCGCCGCCAATGGCAACATCATCGCCTATGATTTCGGCATAATGGGATATATCGACGAATACACACGCCGGGTTTATGCCGAAATCCTCTATGGCTTCATCCAGCGCAATTATCGCCGCGTCGCGGAGGTGCATTTCGAGGCGGGATATGTTCCCAAGAATCAGGATGTGGACGAATTTGCCCGCGCCCTGCGCGCCGTGGGCGAGCCGATCTTCGGCATGGATGCCAGCCGCATCTCCATGGGCAACTTGCTCAGCTACCTCTTCGAAGTGACCGAGCGCTTCGGTATGGAAACACGCACGGAACTTATCCTGCTTCAGCGCACGATGGTGGTGGTCGAAGGGGTGGCGCGGTCGCTCGATCCGGAGATCAACATCTGGAAGGTCGCCAAGCCGGTCGTGGAAAATTACATCCGCCAGAGCATCGGCCCGAAAGCGGCGGCGCGCGACCTTGGCAAGACGCTTGCCGTTCTGGCGCGATACGGGCCTCGCCTGCCGCGCATCGTGGAGGATGCATTGATTCGGCAATCCGCGCCAACGCCCCGCGAGACCCGAGGAACGGGCTTGCAAAAGGGTTTCTGGCTGGGCGCGGGCATCATCGCCGGCATCATCATCAGCACCGGCGTTTTCTTGCTTGTCGTCTGAGAATTTCACACAGGAGCGTGACCATTCAGTTACATCCGCGGCGTTCGGAATCCTCGCGGAAGACCGGCATTGTTGTCTGATTTCAAAAGGACTAGGGTGAGCCGTGAAATCTGAGGTGGGAGATCTGCGTTTGAAACGTGGGGCCATGAAACTCACGGCCGTGGCAGTCGTTATGGCTTATCCGGGCGTGGCATCACCGGAGCGTCTCACGACAATCCACACCAACACCTACGGAACGCCAAGCGGCCTGATCGACATGCCCACGGCGGAGATGGCACCTGATGGCCAACTGTCCACAACCGGCGCCTATTTTGACGGCAATCGGCGGGTCAGCCTGTCGTTCCAGATCCTACCCCGCCTCAGCGGGACGTTCCGGATCATCGGGATCGACGATTTTCTCGGCTCGAGCCTCTATTACGATCGCAGCTTCGATCTGAGATTCCAACTCTTCGATGAAACGCAATACACCCCGGCTGTCGCCATCGGACTGCAGGATTTCGTCGGCACAGGCCTTCTGGGCAGCGAGTATATCGTTGCAACAAAATCCGTCGGCGACAGGCTGCGCCTGACCGGTGGGGTCGGATGGGGGCGCTTGGGAAGCTACAACTCCATCGGATCAACAGGGTCACGCCCCGGATTTGATTCGGCTCAATCCGAAGGGGGGGAATTTTCGGTAGATGACTGGTTTCGCGGCGATTACGCGCTTTTCGGCGGTGCCAGTTTCGACCTGACAGAACAGTTTACCTTCAGCGTGGAATACTCTTCCGACGCCTATGCCCAGGAGGTGACCGAAGGTGTGTTCAAGCACAAATCGCCGTGGAATTTCGGGCTGACCTACAAACCGAGCGAAGATTTCCATCTGAGCCTCTACTCGGTGGGCGGCAGCGAGATCGGCGCGCGGATCAACCTCACCCTCAATCCGAAGAACGCCCCGGCCCCCGGCGGCGCCGAACTGGCCTCTGTGCCTGTGGCGGTGCGCCCCGCCGGATCAGCCTTGGATCTCGGCTGGACGATGGACCCCGACAATTATCAGGTCGTGAGCGATAGCATCAAGCGCGGGCTTGATCGGGAGGATCTGGATCTCGACGGTATCAGGCTGGATGCCGACACGGCCCATATCCGTATCCGCAACGACCGTTACGATGCACAATCTCAGGCTCTGGGACGCAGTTTGCGTGTCCTCAGCCGCAGCCTTCCCCCATCGATCGAAACGCTGCGCGTGACGCTGATGACCAACGGCATCCCGGCCAGCACTTTGACTTTCAACCGCAGCGACCTGGAGCGCCTGGAACATGCCCCCGCCTCGGAGGCGCTTGCGGCCGCACAATTCGGAGATACACTGCGCTATGCCGATTTTCCCGAAGCGCTGGAGGGTGCCTATCCACGGTTCAACTGGTGGGTGGAGCCCTATGTGAAGACCGTCTTCTTCGATGCGGACGAGCCCATCCTCGCCGACGCGGGGATTCGCGCTCGGGCTCGTTTCGATTTTGGCAGGGGCTGGATCGCCTCGGGATCGGTGTCTCAGGTAATTGGCGGAAATCTCGAGAAGGCACGGACGATCGACGATTCCATCGTGCCTTTCGTGCGGACACAGCAGGCGAAATACCTCGACAATGACAACCCCGTGATCGATCAGCTGACGCTGGCGAAGTTCATGCGGCCTGCACCCGACTTCTATGGACGGGTGACGATGGGTTACCTGGAGACGGCCTATGCGGGCGTATCGGCGGAATTGCTGTGGAAGCCGGTCGATAGCCGACTGGCCCTCGGGATCGAGGCGAATTACGTCCAGCCGCGCGATTTCGACCAATTGTTCAAACTGCGCTCGCGCAACACGCCGGGCGGGACAATACCGCGCGCCAGCGGGCACGTGTCGGCCTATTATGACCTCGGCTTCGGTTTTCATACGCAGGTCGATGTCGGGCGCTATCTCGCCGGGGACTGGGGTGCCACTCTGAGTATAGATCGAGAATTCGCCAATGGCTGGCGTGTCGGTGCATTCATGACCCAGACGGAATTCTCCTCGCGCGAATTCGGCAATGGCTCTTTCGACAAGGGAATTCGCTTTCAGATCCCGCTGGCCTGGGCGGTTGGCACACCTACTCGAAAGACAACCGGCATGGAATTGCGGCCCTTCCTCAGAGATGGCGGCGCCCGTCTCAGGGTTGAGGACAGGCTTTACGATGTGCTGCGCGACTCCCATTCTCCGGAAGTCGCCAAGAGCTGGGGTAAATTCTGGAGATGATCAGAAAAAAGGTATCCTGTGCTTTGCTTGGCCTTGTTGCTCTGGCTGTTGCGGGTTGTTCGAATACCCGCGAGGACAGACCAGGCCTCGATATCCTGAGATCCCTGACGCAGCGAGAGGCCGCACCGGTCACCCTCGACAGCCAGCAGGTGGATGCAGTCGTCGCGGCGACTCTACAGGCAACGGACATACCCCTTGCGCTGGCGACATTCCAGAACACGGAAAACAACGTGATCCTGCGAGAGATCGCGCGCAACGGGGAATTCCGGACCTGGTCCGACGCAGGCACTTCCGAGCGCCGGAACATCACGACCCGCAACGGGATGCTGACTTCGACACGCGGCCTTACACGGGATCTGATGTCATCGGATATTAGTGAAAGTCTGGCTTTGATAAGCACACGAACCGCCGGGTCTGCAACCCGGGTGCAACGCTATCTTGATGGGGAAAACCAGATCGTGCCGGTGATCATGCAGTGCGGCATATCGCGCGGTGATCCGGTCCGGGTTCAGGTGGGCGAGATAAATCGGATGGCCATTCAGATGATCGAGCGCTGTGACGACGGAACGCGAAGCTTCACGAATATCTACAATGTCGATGATTCGAAGCGTATCCTGCAATCGGCTCAATGGATGAATGATGTCTTCGGGATTGTCGTGATCCAGCAGTTGCGGTGAGCTTGTCCCAGCGGCGCGAAACGGCTTGCCCGCAAAAACGCACAGACCCGGCACAGGGCCGGGTCTGTTAAGCTGAATTGTGAAATCAGCCGATTCGCAGCTTACTCGGCGGCTGCCTGATTGGCACTGTGAGTCGACGACGAATCGCTGTCGCTGATCACTGCCGCTGCGATGATCGCTGCAGCGGCCACACCGGCGATGATCGGAAGGGCGCCACCACCGAGCGAACCGGTTGCCGGAGGCACGACGGGCTCGACATACGGATCTTCCGTTCCGGCAGTCATCTTGTTACCAGCGATTGATGCAGTTGCTGTTGCAGCGGTCATTGCGGCGGCGATCGCAAAAGTGGTAAAGGCTTTCATTTCTATTCTCCACAGCGGATACATTGATCTCGGCTACCATCATCTAGGGCCTAAATTCTTATCGCACAAGAATTCTCTTAATGAAACCCAGTTTTTTACCAGCTTGCTGCATGTGCGAAAAAACGCCTAATTTCACCGTAAGACTGTAGGTGTCTGTTATAATTCAATATTTCGGAAAATCAGAGCGCGCTGCACTCGCGGAACTGACTGCACTACCTAAAGCGGCCTGACAGTTTTCTGCACCTGAACGCCGATAACGCCCAAAAAAGCATCTTTTCCTGCACATGCTGCCGAACTGATCCTCCGCAAAGCGCCAAAACGGAAGATACAGGGCATGAAGCCCGCCAGGAGGACTTTCGGCAGCCTTCAGCCCGGCGTTTTCCGCAATCCCAGAACAGCATCTGCGTCCACTTGCTGACCATCTTCCATGGTCAATTTCAGCTTCCCATCAACGCTTGCAGCCTCGACGATGCGCCCATGAAGCTCGACCGGCTCTTCGGAGATGGTGGCGCCACCCGAGACTTCCTCGGTCGTGATCATGTAGAGGCCTCCGGGCAGCGGGTCCCCGAATTCATCCTGACCTGTCCATAGATACTCTCCCCCCTCGGTCGGAACGGTGAGCCTCTGAATTTCATTGCCCTGAGCGTTCCTGACGACAAGCTCCAGCCTGTCGGCAAGGCCGGAACCTTTCAGCGTCATCTTCAACGGCGTGCCGTCAAAGGCGGCGGGCATGACGGCGCGTGCCTCCATGCCGATCCAGCCGGACAACTGGCCAAGCGATTGCGCTGCGATCTGCTGTCCGAGTGTCGTGAGAAGATCATTGGTCCTGACCTGCTGTTCCACGGTCGAGAAGGTTGCCAGTTGAACGGCGAAGTCGGCTGAATCCATCGGATTGAGTGGATCCTGATTCCTGATCTGTGCGGTGAGCATCCTGATGAACGTATCGAAATCCGAACTGATCACGGAATCGTTCCGCTCTGCGCGGCCCGCGCCCGTTGATCCTGCTCTGACGGATTGTCCCGTATTTGCGATCTCCATGAAACTCTCCTGTCGGGGTTATAGCCGTATGTCGAGGCGTTCTGTTGTGTGAATTGGGGCGCGGCCCGGGTCGGGTTGGCCCGGATCGGGCATGTCTGCCCCAGTGCTGTCATCATCGGGCGGCCGCCTTCTGTCGGCAGCCGGCTCATTTCCGCCCGCATCCGCGCGTTGATCCGAGCCGGAAAACGTGACTCTCGTGGTGCCATATCCGAAATCCCGGAAATCCTGCGCAAGCAGATCTGCGTGGCGCCGAAGCAGGTCGAGCGTTTCTGGCCGGTCGGCGACGATATGAATCACCATGATGTTGTCCAGCGGCTGCATCTGCATCTTCACCTTGCCCAGTTCCACCGGGTTGAGCTGCAACTCGACACGCTGTGCTGTTGCGCGGTGCTGGAAAGCTTCGAGAAGCTGGTGCGAGAGCCGCCGGGGCAGGTCAGTGCGGGAAACACCTGCTTCCATGCTCGCCCTTGCAGGCGTGGACAGTTCTGCCCCCTTCAACTCGGGTGGATCAGCAAGGTTCCCCCTGGGCTCGGCCCGGTCATGTGCCAGCTTTTCCACACCGACCAACTCGAGCGAAGGGGTCGTTGATGCCCCCGCTGCGCCCCTCACCATTGTCCGGTCAACATCCTCGGCACCCGATCGCGCTACGGCATATGAAACACCGTCACGGTCAAGCGAAAGGGCAGGCTTTGGTTGTCGCTCCGGTGTCACTGTCTGCTCCTGCGTCACCCCGGGCTGCAATGGTGGCGCCATAGGCATCGACACCGCTTCGGCAGCCTTGGGCGGCGGCTGGATCGGGGCAGATCGAGCCTCGGAGGATGGCATGTCAGACGACGGGTAGGCCAGAGAGGTTGCGCTTGCCGGCGGCTGAGGTGGCGGAAGGCTTTGCAGGCGTGAAGAAGCCTGATCATCGCGCAGCGCCTTGCCCGACGGCAGCCCCGGAAGCTCCGATGCACGCCCGGCCAGCAGCGCCGCCGCGTCGCGACCCGTTTTCATCCATATCTCACTCTCGGCAGGGCCAGCCATCCCCGCGCGGCCAGACCGCTGGTCAAGACCGACAGTTGACTCGCCGTTTCTTTCAGACCTTTCGACCGCCCGCCTCGGACCGGAGGCTGTGATGCTTGTCTGTGGCCCCACCCATGAAGCTGCGAACTCGCGCCGCCGGGCAGTGTTCTCGGGTGGCACCCGCATCTCGGCCTCGGCCTCACGCGGTTTGGCGGGCAGGGGCAGTTCACCTGCCGCATGACGAGGCAGAAAGGCCGTCTGTTGGTCAAGCCTGGCCATGCCCTCCTCATCTCCACCGGACGATCCTGATGGCTCTGGCGCGCGCGCCGGACCGGCATTCGTCAGGGCCTGCGTGTTGTTCGTCCGCGTAGCGGGAGCAAGGGAAGATAGCCGAGCATCCTGCTCGGTGACCACCCTGCCCTCGAGGTCCGCTTGTTGCTCTTGCCGGGCGGAATCCTCGCTTTCCCCAACGGGCTCCCGCTTCGGGGCAGAAGCCTCGATCGGCGCAGGGCTGGCCGGATTCGGCTGACCGGCAAGAGCACCGTGCCGCGTGGCCAGCACCGTTTCGAAGCTCTGGGCCGCCTGCCTGGCCATGCCGACCCTGTTCTGCCCTTCCCGCGGGCGTTGATCCAGCTCTGCGCCAAATGGAGCAGGCGACCAGCCAACAAGATCTTCCTGCAATTTAGCCTCCGGTATTTTCGCCCGCCTTGGGGGACAATGGCAGAATCTGGTTACTCGTTCTTTACCGCTCCTCTGGCACAAAGGCCGAAGTTCCCGCAATTCGAGGTATTCCCATGACAGAGCTTTTACCAATTCAGACCGGACGCCCCGGCATCGCGACGCTCAGAGCGCCTGATACCGCCCGTCAGGCGTCGGAAAAACTCGAGGCGACATTTCTGGCGGAGATGCTCAAATCCGCCGGCCTCGGAGCGCAGGCGCATGGATTCGGCGGTGGCATCGGCGAAGAGCAATTCGCGTCCTTCCAGCGCGAGGCGCTGGCCGTCGAGATGGTCCGGCGCGGCGGCATCGGCCTTGCAGACATCTTTTACGCTGCCTTGAAGGAAAAGAGCCAATGAGCGAGACAACGGACCAAACATTGATCGACAGCCTAGACCAGGTGCTCGAACAGGAACAACAGGCCCTTCTCGAAGGTGATTTCGAGGAAATCCTGCGGCTGGCCAAGGCAAAGGAAGCGCTGATCGACACGCTCAATGCGACAAGGACGCATGATGGGGCAAGGTTTGAGGGCCTTCACAGGAAGGTTCTGCGCAATCAGAGCCTGCTTGATGGCACATTGCAGGGCATCCGGCAGGTCGCAGCACGAGTCGCGACCTTGCGCAGGCTTCGCAAGACGTTGGAAACCTATGACTCCGAAGGCCGCAAGCAGAACATCGACGGCGAGATTGCTCACCGGATGGAGAAGCGGGCCTGATGGAAAGGCGGGCATGACCGGATTTGTCTCAAATGCCCGCAACATGATCGGCTGGATTTAGCATTCCGTTAGCAGATCAGCGGCCATGGTAGCGATGCGCCTGATCAGGTGGCACGGACGGCCCTCGGCCGACTGTAGATGTCAGAACGACAGCTTGAGCCGTCCTCAAGGGGGGGCGGGATGTGCAACAGGCGCAAAGCGCCGTAAGCTAAAGGAATATGCTATGTCCAGCATTCTGACAAATAACAGTGCGATGGTCGCGCTGCAGACACTCAAATCGGTCAATTCCAACCTCGCCAAGACCCAGGACATGATCTCGACCGGCAAGTCCATCGCCACCGCGAAGGACAATTCCGCCATCTGGGCCATCTCGAAGGTGATGGAGTCGGATGTGGCCGGCTTCAGGGCAATCTCCGACTCGCTCTCCGTCGGCGAAGCGACCGTGGCTGTGGCTCTGGCGGGCGCGGATCAGATCGTTGCCGTGCTGACCGAGATGAAGGAACTCGCCATTGCCGCAACCAGCGAGACGGCCGACTTCGCCAAGATCGAAGCCGACATGGCCGAGAAGGACGCGCAGATCGCCCAGATCATCTCGTCATCGCAGTTCAATGGGGTCAATCTCCTCCTGGCCGATGTCGACGGTGATGGCGGCGACCAGCTTACCGTTCTCGCCTCGCTTGATCGCGCCGGAAGCGGCACGCCGTCCATCTCCACCATCGATGTGGCCAGCGTCGAATTCGACGATGATCTCGACGTGGCGACCGATCGGACGACCATCACCGACGCGGACGATGCGCAGGATGTGCTGGACGAGATCGAAGGCTTTCTGCAAACCGCGATCCAGGGTGCCGCAAATCTCGGTGCCTCTGCCAAACGCATCAGCGATCAGAACGAGTTCGTCGGCAAGCTGACCGATGCGATGCGCTCGGGCATCGGCGCGCTGGTGGATGCCGACATGGAAGAGGCCTCGGCGCGGTTGCAGGCGCTGCAGGTGCAACAGCAGCTGGCCACGCAGTCGCTTTCGATCGCCAACCAGGCGCCGCAGTCGATCCTGGCGCTCTTCAGATAACATCTCCGGCACGGGGGCACTTCACCGGTGCCCCCGTTTTCGCTGATCTCAGTTCTCTTGTCGGAAGGACCAGCCCGTGAACGCCCTTCATCAGGCGCAAAGCGCCTATCGCAACCATGACCAACCCATTCGCACCAGCCGCGGCATCGAATACGAGGCTTTCGCGCGGATCACACACCGCCTGAAGGAGGCAGCTTCAGACCCGCCAAAGATATCTGACCTCGCAAGCGCGATCCATGACAACCGCCGGCTGTGGAGCATTCTTGCTTCAGATGTCGTGGATGAAGCCAATGCATTGCCGCAGGAGCTGCGGGCCCGCATCTTCTACCTGTCGGAATTCACCCGCACCTTTAGCAGCAGAGTGCTCAATGGCGCCTCTCCCGCGCCGTTGATCGATATCAACATGGCCGTCATGCGTGGTCTGCGCCAAGGGCAGGCAGCAAAACCCGCCAACCATGACCTCTCGCCTCGAAACAAGGAGCCCATGACATGAGCGGCCTTGTCCTGAAGCTCGGCCCCAAGGAAAGGGTCCTCGTCAACGGTGCCGTCATCGAGAATGGTGACCGGCGGGCGCGATTGTCAATTGTCACGCCCGATGCCAACATACTGCGCCTGCGCGATGCCATACATCCGATGCAAGCCAATACGCCCGTGAAGCGGGTTTGCTATGCAACACAGCTTGTCCTGTCGGGAGATCATCCCATCGAGGAGGCGAGGCTGCCGCTCCTGCGCAGGATCGAGGAGTTGAGCCAGGTTCTCAATGATCCTGACAGTCGCCTGCATCTCGAGCGCGCGACCCATGCGGTGCTCGAAAACCAGATCTATCAGTGCCTGAAATCGCTCCGGGCTCTCTTGCCGAGAGAGGCGCGCCTTCTTGCGCATCAGGTGCAATGACCTTTCAGCCGGTGGTTGCAGGGTCGGGCCTCGCGGGATGGGCATTTCTGCAAAGCACGATGCAGAGGCAGACCGAGGTTTTCAACAAATCTCCCAACCTGGCCCGGGACAGTGACTATTTCACACAGAATATCGGTGCCGTTCGCACGGCCGATGATCTCGTCTCGGACCGGCGGCTGTTGCGCGTGGCCCTGGGAGCTTTCGGCCTGCAGGACGATATCGACAGCCGCGCGTTCATCCGCAAGATTCTTGAGGAAGGCACGCGGGATGATGGCGCCTTGGCCAATCGTCTGACGGATAGCAGATACAAGAAACTGGCCGAGGCTTTCGGGTTCGACCGATTGACCGGGCCGCGCACCGCACAAACCGGATTTTCCGGTGAAATCGTCGGCCTCTATCGTCGCCGAAGCTTCGAAGTGGTGGTCGGCCAACAGGATCAGGCCCTGCGCCTTGGGCTAAATGCGATGCGCGAACTGCCCGAGATTGCCCGGAGCGATCAAAGCGAAAATGCAAAATGGTTCACGATCATGGGCACTCAACCGCTACGGCAGGTGTTCGAGACGGTCCTTGGTCTGCCGACCGGGTTTGGCAAGCTCGACCTCGATCGGCAGCTCGCTATCTTCAAGGATCGGGCCGATCGGCAGCTTGGCATCGGCAAACTCGAGGAGCTCGCGGATCCGGCTGCCGTCGAGAAGCTCGTCGAACGGTTTCTGCTCATGGATCAGGTAAAGTCCTTTGGCGCGCAAAGCAGCAATGCGATCGCGTTGACTCTGCTTCAATCGGTCCGGCCGCTTCGCTTCGATGGCCTTTGAGATCTATCAACCAACGCGGCGCGGGGCGGCCTCGAAGCTCGGGACAGATGGTCCGGGCCCTGTGGAGAGAACGGGTCTCGGCGCCGCTTCACTCTTCTCCAAATCTCCGGGTCGTATCTCGGCACCTGTCCTGTCTTGCGGCAAAGCAACACCTGCCCGCCGCAGAATCAGTGCCAGTTTGTCAAAGCTGTCGCTGATCGCGCCATGCTCCATGTCCGCAAGGTAGGCATCGAGTTCCGGCCAGGCCTTCAGCGCCTGATCAAGTTCCGAATCGCTGCCCTCGGCATAGAGACCGGCCCTTATCATCGTTTCGGATTGCGCATAGGCCCCGAGCAAGGCGCGGGCACGGGAAATCAACATGTTCTCGGCCGTCGTAGCCGCAGACGGCAGGCTGCGCGACACCGATTGCAAGAGATCGATCGCCGGATAGCGCCCACGTTCGGCGATGCTGCGGTCGAGCACGACATGCCCGTCAAGTACACCTCGCAGGATATCGGCAATGGGCTCCTCCATGTCCGACCCTGCAACCAGCACGGAGAGCAGCGCAGTGATATCCCCCTGCCCCTCTTCGCCCGGGCCCGCGCGCTCACACAAGGACATGATCATATGCGCGGTCGAGGCGGGAAATCCGCGCAGCGCGGGTAGTTCGCCCGATGCGGTTGCCACCTCGCGATGCGCCTCGGCAAAACGTGTGACCGAATCACCGAGGAACAGGACCTGCGCGCCACGGTCACGGAAATGCTCCGCCACGGCCATCGCCGTCCAGGCGCAGCGGCGACGCACCAGAGGCGACTGATCGGACGTTGCCGCAACAATGACAGAACGGCGCATGCCCTGAGGGCCAAGCCCTCGTTCAACAAACTCGCGCAGTTCTCGGCCGCGTTCGCCGATCAGGGCAAAGACAACGATATCGGCCTCCATATGTCGGCCCAGATGTGCCAACAGGCTGGATTTACCCACGCCGGAGCCGGCAAAGAGGCCGATGCGCTGACCGCGCACGATCGGCAGAAGCGTGTTGAACGCCGCCATGCCTGTCTCGAGCCGTTCGCCCAGCGCACGGCGACGCGCGGGCGCGGGCGGACCGGCGCGCAGGGAACGCGCGGCCGGGCCCCGCATAAGCGCGCGGCCATCCAGCGGTTGCCCGTAAGGGTCGATGATCCGCCCCACCCAGCTATCGTCCGGCGCAACGGATGCGGCCTGCGACAATGACACGCGATCGCCCAGCGCCACTCCCTGCGCCGCTTCATCGGGCAACACGACGACCGCCGCCTGATCCATCTGCAGCACTTCTCCGGTCAGACAGCCACCATCCCGCCTGTAGATCCGGACACGATCGCCAAGACGGGCCTCATCGGCAAAGCCGGCGACGCGCAGCAGGTTCCCCTCGACCGCGCAGACGCGCCCGACCACGCGGACCACATCGAGCATCGCGATTTCCGCCTGCAGCGAGGCCAGACCGGGTTTTGTCATCGAACTCTCCAATAATCTTCTGAAAACAATTTCTAAAGGAATCAGCGTTAAGCCTTGGTTGAAATCAATCGAGGGAGAAGCCCCGATGTTCGAAAACCTGCAAGTCTTCCGGTTGGCGCATGCAAAATCCGTGCATGCGGCAACCAGACAGGCTCTATTCGCGCAGAACATGGCGAATGCTGATACGCCAGGCTACACCGCACGCGACCTGCCGCGCTTTTCGGAGATCATCCGAGATGATCCGGCAGCATTCGGCCTCAGGGCCACGCGCGCCACGCATCTGAATGGCACCAATCGGCCCCTTCAGGCAGAAATCTTCGAGCGTCCTGCCGAAAAAAACCCGAACGGCAACTCCGTATCACTGGAGACGGAGATGCTCCACGCGGCCGATGCCCAACGGCAGCATGACCGCGCCCTTTCCATCTACAAGGCCTCCCTTGGCGTGCTGCGCACCGCCATCGGCCGGCCCTAAGGAGCAGCAAGCATGAGCGATTTTTCAAACGCCCTTGCCGTCACCGCCAGCGGACTGGAAGCGCAAGCCAAGCGGTTGCGCCATGTCTCCGAGAACATCGCCAACAGTGACACGCCGGGCTACCGGCGCAAGACAGTTCCCTTCGAGACGGTCCGCAACGGAATCGATGGCACGGCGCTGATCCAGACAGGCCGCGTCCGCCTCGATCCGACCGAACTGACCCGCATCTTCGATCCCGGCCACCCTCTCGCAGATGAATCCGGCAATTACGACGGATCCAATGTCAACCTCATGATCGAAATCGCCGACGCGCGCGAGGCGCAGCGCAGCTACGAGGCCAATCTGAAGATGTTCGACCAGACACGGCAGATGTCCGCCAGCCTGCTTGAATTGCTACGCAAGTAAAGGAGAACCAGAATGGAAATCAATGCAATCGGCGCTGCTCGGAAATACGCAGCCGCCCGCCCCGCGACCACACCCCAGCCCGGAGCCGAGAGCGGGGCCGCAGCGACCCTCGCCCGGGATTTCGCGGCAACCCTCCAGAATGGCGAGGGCGCAGCCAAGGCCGCGATGACCGGCGATGCCGACCCTCATGCCCTGGTGCACGCGCTGGCCCAGACCGAGCTTGCCATCGAAACCGCAATCACGGTTCGGGACAGGGTCGTGGAGGCTTATCAGGAAATCCTGCGGATGCCGGTATAAAGTCATGCAGGACCAGGTGATCTTCTTCGACACGCTGCGCCAGGGACTATGGGTCGCGGTAATCATTTCCTTTCCCATCCTCGTTGTGGCCCTGCTCGCAGGGGTGACCGTGGGCCTTTTTCAGGCGCTCACCTCCATCCAGGAGATGACATTGACCTTCGTGCCAAAGCTTGCCGCCATCGCATTGATCTTCTGGCTGACCATGGGGTTCATGACGCAAACCCTCGTCTCCTTTTTCCAGACCCAGCTTATCCCGCTGATTACGGGGGGCTGAGTGATGGAACATGCAGGTTACACCACGCTCACACGCCAGTCGGGCCTCCTTCGCGAGATGCAGGTGGTTGCCAACAACATCGCCAACAGCGCGACAACAGGCTTCCGGCAGGAGGGGTTGATCTTCGGCGAATATGTGAAGCGGACGGAAGGCGGCCCCTCGATTTCCATGGCAACCGCCAATATCAGACAAACCTCGCAGATTCAGGGCGGCCTGACGACCACCGGAAACCCGCTGGATT
>SLDH01000213.1 GCA_007125415.1 Roseovarius sp. | reverse complement strand
TTGCAGGGTGCAGGGGCCCGGGCTGGTACACACCCAAATAACCGGATACCGATGGCGGCGGACAGTAGCGCCCGATGGATCACCCGGGCACAGTCACTGGCGCTTGCCACCGGGCTGCATTATATGTGCCAGAGGTTATCAATTCATTCGCGGGGACCAGTCGTGCGAGACCTCAAGATACCGCAGCAGCGCCACCCCGAGAAGGCGCGCCGCCCGGACAACCCGCAGCCGAAGAAGCCTGAATGGATTCGCGTGAAGGCACCGGTCAGCAAAGGCTATCGCGAAACCCACAAGATCATCCGCGAACACAAGCTCGTCACGGTCTGCGAAGAGGCGGGTTGCCCCAATGCCGGCGAATGCTGGAGCCAGGGGCACGCCACGATGATGATCATGGGCGATGTCTGCACCCGCGCCTGTTCCTTTTGCAATATCGCCACCGGCAAGCCGCCCGAGGATCTCGACGTGTTCGAGCCCGGGCGCGTGGCCGATGCGGTGCAGAAGCTGGGGCTCAACCATGTCGTGATCACCTCGGTGGACCGTGACGATATCGCCGATGGGGGGGCTGCGCATTTTGCTCAGACGATCCGCGCGATTCGCCATCGCAGCCCCGCCACCACCATCGAGATCCTCACCCCCGATTTCCTGCATTGTGACCCCGGGGTGCTCGAACTGGTCGTCGCGGCGCGGCCCGATGTGTTCAACCACAATCTCGAAACGGTGCCCGGGCTTTATCCGGAGGTGCGCCCCGGCGCGCGCTATTTCCATTCGCTGCGGCTCTTGCAGCGGGTAAAGGAGATGGATCCTTCCATGTTCACCAAATCCGGTATCATGGTGGGGCTGGGCGAGACGAAAGCGCAGGTGCATCAGGTGATGGATGACATGCGCGCCGCCCAGATCGATTTTCTGACCATCGGACAGTATCTCCAGCCCACGCCCAAGCATCATGCGGTGGATCGCTTCGTGCATCCCGATGAGTTCGCGGCGATGGAACGCGCGGCCTATGGCAAGGGGTTTCTCATGGTCTCGGCCACGCCGCTGACGCGCTCATCCTATCATGCGGGTGATGATTTCGCCCGGCTACGCGACGCGCGGCAGAAAAAACTGGCCGGTGCGTAAGACGTCGCCGGAACGCAAAAACACCGGCCTGACCGGACGGTGTTTCGCTAAATCTTGATGCTTGCGCCTTATCCTGCGCGCGCGCAGGATCAACTGCCCCAACTGCGGACGGGGCCACAATCCATGTGCACGAAGTTGGACCGCGAATAGCGACCGACACCGCCAGCGCTGAAGGCGGTGGCCGCGCGATAAACCTGAGCGACCGAGCGCGATGAAAGCCGGACATCGGCTGCCTCCCCGCGCAGATGACGCGAATTTTCGGCAACGGCACTGCCGCGGCTGCGCAACATGGCGTTGGTGCGCGGGCTCCGATAGCCCGAAAGCAGCATGTAGGGCTCGTTCACATCGAGCAGATTATGGGCTGCTGCGAGCATGTCGATTGTCCGGACGTCGATCGCATGAACGTCATTCGAGCGCCAGTCGCGCATGAAGTGGTTGATCTCCTGAACCGCTTCGCGGATGTAGTCACCTTCGACCCAATACACCATGTCGATGCGCTCACCGGTGCGTGGAGATGACATGCGGATGCGTCTGATGTCTCCTGACCCGCGCAGGAAGCTGAATGCGTTTGCGTAGGTTGGTGCCGCAGTCGCTGTTGTTGCCGCAAATGCGGCGAGCACGCCGCGGCGCGTCATGTTTGATCCGGTCATGATTAACTTCTGTCCCGTGCTTGCCTGTCTGTGCCGCTGTTGCGCAGCGTTGCCTGTCCACCCCAAGCGCGATAACCATGACACATTAAGAATCGGCGAAAAAGGCTGTTTTTTCCCGGTCGGCAAATCACAAGCCATTTGAGCAATTTTTCGCGCAAATTGCCGCGGACCTGCCACATAAGTGCAACGGAAGGAGCAAAGCATCCGCCCCCATGGCGCTGACGCAGTCGTGAAGTTTGACATCGGCTTTCTGCTGTAGCCTAGTAATCGTCAGGGAAGGTCTGGAAAGAAGAAATGTTGCTCACGATACGCCACGCAAGCCTGCATACCGGCTTCATCATACTGCTTTCAATGGTTTTTGTCTTTGCGGCTTCACTGGCCCGGGCGGAGGCGACAGCGTTCCGGCAGGCAGTGGCCGAAGCCGCTTCCGATGATCGGGAACTGGCGCAATTCTATCGTGAGGCAAACTATACCGGAATCTGGACCGGTTCCACGCCGGTCGAGCGGGCCCGTCGCCAGGCGCTCTTCGTGGCGATATCCGGAGCGGGGGCGCATGGTTTTCCCGAGGAAAGATATGATGCGGCGCGCCTGCTTGCAGAGTTGCAGGAAGTGCGCACCGCCCGTGACCTCGGCTTTGCCGAGGTGGCGTTGAGCAAGACATTCCTGCGCCTTGCGGCTGATTTGCAGTCCGGGATGCTCGACAAGTCTCGCGTGCTGCCCGCCAACAATCGCGACACGATCGAACAGGATCGCCGCGCCCATCTTGAGGGCTTAACCAAGGCAGACCCCGTCGCCTATCTGCGGGGGCTTGCGCCGCAAACAACGGAATATGCCCGGCTGATGCGGCAAAAGGCGCGGCTGGAGCATCTGATCGCACAGGGTGGCTGGGGACCGGTCGTGCAGGCGCAGTCGCTCAAACCCGGAGACACAGGGGCGTCCGTCCTTGCCTTGCGCAACCGGCTGATCGTGATGGGCTATCTGGAGCGCAGCGCCAGCGCAAGCTATGACGCAAGGCTCAAGGATGCCGTCACGCGGTTTCAGGACACCCATGGGCTGGAGACGGATGGGGTCGCCGGGGCTGTGACCATGGCCGAAATCAACAAGGGCCCCGAGGCGCGGCTCAAATCCGTGCTTGTGGCCCTCGAGCGCGAACGCTGGTTCAACCGCGACCGCGGAGAGCGGCATATTCTGGTGAACATAACCGATTTCAGCAGCCGGATCATCAAGAACGATGCACAGATTTTCGAGACACGGTCGATTGTCGGCAGGGCACTTGCAGATCGGCAGACACCGGAATTTTCGGATGTGATGAATCACATGGTCATCAATCCCACATGGCATGTGCCCCGCTCCATCGTTGCACGCGAATATCTGCCCCGGATGCAGCGCAACCGGAATGCCGCCAGCTATCTGCGCCTTTATGACAGCAGGGGCCGCGAGGTCAGCCGCAGCAGCATCGATTTTTCGAGATACACGGCCCGCACCTTCCCCTATTCGGTCAAACAGCCGCCTTCTCCGCGCAATTCGCTGGGCCTCGTGAAGTTCATGTTCCCCAACCAATACAATATCTACCTGCACGATACGCCGCAGAAGAACCTCTTTGCCACCGACGTGCCGGCCCATAGTTCCGGCTGCGTGCGGCTCGCCGACCCGTTCGAATTTGCCTATACCCTGCTGGCCGAGCAGGCCGATGATCCCCAGGGCCTCTTCCATGGCATACTGAATACCGGCCGCGAGACGCGGTTGGACCTGGAGCATCCGATCCCCATTCACCTCATTTACCGGACGGCCTTCGTGACAGCTTCTGGTGAGGCCCATTACCGGCGAGACGTCTATGGCCGTGACGCGGCGATATGGAACGCGCTCGAACGGGCGGGTGTGCAGCTTCCGGGGGTTCAGGGCTGAAATCTGCCCCGCGGTCTGATCCCGAATTTCTCATCTTCGGCTCGGTTTCGGCGCCACTGCACATGCGTCAGCATGTGAAGAAAATGGTTCCAAATCGCTTGGAAAGCCTCTAAATCCCGCACGAGCCATACCGGTTGGGGGCCGTGACATGACCATAGAAGAGCGCGTCATCAAGATAATTGCCGAGCAGGCCGTGCTTGAGCCATCCGATGTGACACCCGACAGCACGCTCGAGGAACTGGGGATCGACAGCCTGGGCCTTGTCGAAAGCATTTTCGCGATCGAAGAGGAGTTCGACATTACCGTTCCGTTCAATGCAAACGCGCCGGCCGAGAGCGAGTTCGACATCTCCACTGTCGCCTCGATCATTGAAGGCATCAACCGCCTGGTCGCAGAACAGTCTTGAAACGGGTTGTCATCACAGGTGCCGGCAGCATCAACGCTCTGGGCCACAATGTCGGTGAAACGCTCGAGGCGATGCGCGAAGGGCACTGTGGTATTCGCGCGCTCGCCTTTCGCGACGTCGAACGCCTGGCCATCCGCATCGGCGGGCAGGTGATGGATTATGTCTGCGACGATTTCTTCAACCGCCAGCAACTCGCGCTGTATGATCGTTTCACCCAGTTCACCCTCATTGCCGCCCGTGAGGCGATGGCACAGGCCGGCCTTGAATTCACGGGCGAACTGGCGGCCCGCTCGGGCGTCGTGCTGGGCAATTCCGGCGGCGGGATGACCACGCTCGACGAGAACTACCGCAGCGTCTACGAGGATGGCAAGAATCGTGTTCATCCCTTTGTCGTGCCCAAGCTGATGAACAACGCGGCGGCCAGCCATGTCTCGATGGAGTTCAACCTGAAAGGGCCGAGCTTCACCGTCTCGACCGCCTGTGCCTCGTCCAACCACGCGATGGCGCAGGCCTTTCAGATGATCCAGAGCGGGATGAGCCCGGTGATGCTCACAGGGGGCTCGGAATCGATGCTCTGTTTCGGGGGCGTGAAGGCCTGGGAAGGTCTGCGCGTGATGTCCCGCGATGCCTGCCGCCCGTTTTCTGCCAATCGCAACGGCATGGTTCAGGGCGAAGGGGCAGGCATTTTCGTCTTCGAGGAATATGACCATGCCCGGGCGCGCGGGGCCGAAATCCTCGCCGAGGTGGCGGGCTTTGCCATGTCCTCGGATGCCGCCGATATCGTCATGCCATCAAAACAGGGAGCCGCGCGCGCCATCAGCGGTGCCTTGCAGAATGCCGGCATCAACCCCGAGGAGGTGGGTTACATCAACGCCCATGGCACAGGGACGGCCGCCAATGACAAGACCGAATGCGCGGCGGTCGCCGATGTGTTCGGGGCGCATGCAGACCGGCTGATGATCTCCTCGACCAAATCCATGCATGGTCATCTCATCGGCGGGACCGGCGCGGTGGAACTGCTCGCCTGCATCATGGCCTTGCGCGATGGCATCGTCGCCCCCACCATCGGCTATGAGGAGCCGGACCCGGAATGCGCGCTGGATGTTGTGCCCAACGTCGCGCGCGAAGCCGAGATCGGCGTGGCGCTCTCCAACGCCTTTGCCTTCGGAGGGCTGAACGCCGTGATCGCTTTGAGGCGTGCGCCCTGAGAGCTGCGGCAGCAGGTGCGCAACAAGCAGGAGCGGCCGGCAGCCCGCCCCTGCAAGACTGGTCCCTTAATCGTCAAGGACGCTGGTCTCTTCGAAGGCAGCGGTAAAGCCCCTGAGCGAGACGGGGATATTCACCACCTGATCGGGGGCTTGTGCGGGCACGATCTGGATCTGCGCTTCCATCCCGCGGCGGAAGGCATTGACATCATCCTCCGTCAGGCCGATCTGCGCGTAGCACCCGACCATGTTGCAAAAGCGGTAGGAATAGCTCTTGGCGCGGCCACCGTCGACCGATATCTTGATGTCCTCGGTCAGCAATGTCCCCAAGGGCACGATGATCGTCGCACCCGCCATCGCCTGCGACTGGCCGGGGAGCCGGAAGATGCTGAATTCCGCCACCGGATTGCCACCCTCCTCAAAGAGCAACTGGTACATCTGGCACGGATCCTGCTCGGCCTCGGAGCGAAAGCACTTCAGCTCCCAGTCTTCATGCACGGCCTGCGTATAGGTCGGGTCGTCAAGGACTTCGTTGCCCATGTCGAGATCGGTAAATGCGCCCTGACCCTGGAGCGTCTCCACCGCTTCGCCGCCGCCGTTCGCGGCCGTGTCCGCCGCCGGCTCATCGGCGTCCGTGTCCTGTGCAAAAACGGGCGTGGCCATCCCAAGGGCGGCGAGGATCGGGAAGGTGTAGATCAGTTTGGACATAATGTTCCCTGAGTTCACGATGTTGCGTTTCTTGCTCGATCGGGGCCTTATCATGGCGCCACATGAGTGTCAGGATGAAATCTCAGAGCCGGCTTTGATGCAAGGCGGAATTTCGCCGCTCATCATCATGTGATGAGCCGTCGAAAATGCAAAAGAGGCCATGCGGCCTCTTTCGACTTTGGTGTGTTTCTCCCTGCCGGACTCGGCCGACTTGTGAGTGCACGCTAGGACAACATGTCACAGGCGTCAACAGGGAAAGTGCCTGAATTCTAGGGGAAAAGAGGCCGCGCACAGGGCGCGGCCAGTCTGACAGGGAGGAAGTCGCTCCGCAGCCAGGAGGACATGCGGCCAGCGGGGCGACTTTGAGACTGGCATGAAATCCTTAACTTTGTATGTTCATAGCAAGGAAAAATTCTGACCAAGGGACAAGCTTTTGAAAGACAATGTATTTATCGGCGGTGCCGGCCCGGATTACACAGACCCGCAGGGCCTCAGCCTCGGATATGCCAATCGTCACGGGTTGATTGCGGGTGCCACGGGCACCGGCAAGACAGTGACCCTGCAGATCATGGCTGAAGGTTTCTCGGCCGCCGGTGTGCCGGTCTTCTTGTCGGATGTGAAGGGCGATCTCGGGGGGATGGCCTTTGCCGGATCACCGGATGGCAAACTGCATGAGGCCTTTACCCGCCGCGCCGCCACCATGAAGTTCGACGATTTCAGTTATGGCGGCTTTCCAGTCACTTTCTGGGATCTTCTGGGCGCGCAGGGCCATCCGGTGCGTACAACCGTGGCCGAGATGGGGCCGCTGCTGCTGTCGCGGCTGCTGGGGCTCACCGATGCGCAGGAAGGGGTGATGAACATCACCTTCCGGGTGGCCGATGAGGAGGGCCTGCCCCTGCTCGATCTGAAGGACCTGCAGGCGATGCTGCTCTGGGTGGGTCAGAACGCCCGAACGCTGTCCTTGCGCTTCGGCAATATCGCGTCCCAATCCGTGGGGGCCATCCAGCGCCAGCTTCTGGTGCTGGAAAATCAGGGCGGCGCAGGGTTTTTCGGCGAGCCCGCGCTGGCGCTGTCGGACCTCATGTATACAGCGCCCGACGGGCGGGGCCGGATCAACATTCTGGCGGCAGACAGGCTGATGGGGTCCCCCCGGCTCTATGCGACCTTCCTGCTCTGGCTGCTGTCCGAGCTTTTCGAGTCGTTGCCCGAGGTGGGCGACCCGCCGAAACCCCGGCTGGTGTTCTTCTTCGACGAGGCGCATCTGCTCTTCAGAGGGGCCCCGGACGCGCTGGTAGAGAAGGTCGAGCAGGTGGCCCGGCTCATCCGCTCCAAGGGGGTCGGGGTCTATTTCATCACGCAGAACCCCGATGATGTGCCCGAGGATATCCTCGGGCAGCTTGGCAACCGTGTTCAGCATGCGTTGCGCGCCTTCACCGCGCGTGACCAGCGGGCCTTGCGCCGCGCCGCCGAAACCTACCGCCCCAATCCGCGTTTCGACACTGCCGAGGCGATCCGCGATGTCGGCGTGGGCGAGGCGGTCACCTCGATGCTGCAGGAGAAGGGCGCGCCGGGCATCGTGGAGCGCACCCTGATCCGTCCGCCATCCTCCAGGCTGGGGACGATCACGCCGCAGGAGCGGGCGGAGGTGATCGCGGCCTCGCCCTTTGCCGGCAAATACGACACGGCAATCGACCGTCATTCCGCCCATGAGATGCTTGCGGCCCGGGCCGACGCCGCCGCGCGGGAGGCCGAGGCCGAGGAAACCCGGATCGAGCAGGACGAGGGCCTCAGCCCGCAGATGCGCGAGTTCAGCCAGGCGCGGCGCTATTCGGGCAAGAAGGTCCCGCGCAGCACCGCGCGCAGCCCGCGGCAAAGCGATAGCATCGGGTCCGCCATGACCGAGGCGGTGATCAAGGAACTGAGAGGCACCACCGGGCGCCGGATCGTGCGCGGGGTTCTGGGCGGGCTTTTCAAGGGCCGCTAAATCTGGCGCAGATCGGAGATCAGCAATTCATACATTCGCGCCGCACGGCGGATGCGCGACCCGCTCAAATTCGGGCCCTCCACCCGGATCAGCGCCTCGACACCAAGCATGAAGGGCAGGGCGACATCGCGCTCCCGGTCGCTCAGCGCGAAAGCCTCCGCGAAGGCATCGAATCCTTCACGGTCCACGCCAAACCGCGCCTCACCCGAGGGTCGCAGGTCGCGCCGGCCCAAATGCATGAGAAACCGCGCAATATCCTTGTAGATCGGCAATCTGGCCGATCCACCAAGGTCGATTCCCGTCAGGCGCGGGGCGTCAAGGATGAGATTGTTGGGGTGAAAATCACCATGGCAGATGGCAAACCGCCATTCCTGTGCATTTGCAGCATGAAGAATGCGCCGCAACTCGTTGAGAACGATGTTCTCCTGCTGCTGAAGCCCGGCATGTGGCTGGCGAGCGGCCGCAGCCTCCGCACGCGCCAGCCACTGCGCCGCGCGGCCGGGCCTCCATTGCTCACTCGGCGCGGTATACCGGCGCAGCCAGGCCGCGGGTGCGCATAGAATCCCGCCGCGCGCCTCGGGTGGCAGGCTATAGATGTGCTCCATCAAGGGCGTGCCCGGCAAGTCTTCGATCATCATCAGCCCATGAGCGCGACAAAGATGCAGAGGCTCCGCAATCCGCAGATCACCATCGCGCATATGCGGCCAGATGCGTGTCAATTCGGCCCATTCGCGGTCAATCGCCGCATCCGCCTGCGCCAGAAACAGCCGGAAAACCACGGCGCACCCGTTCCAGCGCCCCCGCATTACCGCGCGTTTGCCCGGCACGATGCGGATGATCTCGTCCAGTTCAGAACCGCGCAAGGCCGGATCGGCGGCGATGGCCGCCGTCAGCCGGGCAGAGACCAGCGCCATGGCCCCGGGGTCAGGAGTACCGCTCATGGCGCTAGCATTGTCGAGCCCGTCTGGGGCGTCAACCGAATTGAACCCGGCCAGCGCTGCGACTATGGTGCGACCAGACAGCGCCCGGAAGGACAAGGCATGAGTGAAAGACCGGTATCGGAGATGAGCTTTGAAGAGGCCATGCGCGAGCTTGAGGAGGTGGTGGGCAAGCTGGAGCGGGGCGACGCCGCCCTGGCGGATTCCATCACCCTCTACGAACGCGGTGCCGAATTGAAAAAACGCTGCGAAACCAAATTGAAAGAGGCCGAAGAGAAAGTGGCTGCCATCACACTGGATCGTGATGGCACCCCCACGGGCACGACGCCTGTCGAAGGGTTGTAACCCTCGTGAAGGCCCGTCAGGCTGAAATTGTCGCCGCCATCGACGCCTGTTTCGCCGAAAGCCTCGGGAACTGGCAACAGGTGCCGGTGGTGGACGCCATGCGCCATGCTCTGCGGGGCGGCAAAAATCTGCGCGCCTTTCTGGCCATGGAAAGTGCTGCACTTTGCGGAATACCCGATGTGCAGTCGGTATGGCCAGCCGCGGCCATCGAGGCGATGCATGCCTATAGCCTTGTCCATGACGATCTGCCCTGCATGGATGATGATGCGCTGCGACGGGGGCAACCCACCGTTCACGTGAAATGGGATGAGGCCACGGCCGTGCTGGCGGGCGACGCGCTGCACTCACTGGCCTTCGAGCTTGCCTCTGCGCCGCAGGGCTCAGCTGACCCGGACGTGCGCGCCACGCTTGCCCATACGCTCGCGCAGGCGGCGGGCGGGCAGGGGATGGTGCTGGGTCAGGCGCTTGATATCGCGGCCGAATCCGCCGCTCGCCCGCTCACCCTCGACGAGATCACCCACCTGCAGGCGGGCAAGACGGGTGCGCTCATCACCTGGGCGGCGCTCGTGGGGCCGCGCATGGCGCGGGCCGATGAGGCGCCATTGCGCCGCTATGCCGAGGCGCTGGGGCTTGCCTTCCAGATCCAGGACGATGTGATCGACGTGACGGGAGATGTCGCCGCCGCCGGCAAGGCCGTGGGCAAGGATGCCGCGGCAGGCAAGGCAACTTTCGTTTCGCTTCTGGGCCTTGACGGGGCGAAGCGCCGCGCCGACACTCTTGTGACACAAGCCTGTGACGCCCTATCTGTCTATGGCGGAAAGGCGCAAAGCTTGCAGCAACTGGCCCGCTTCGTTATTGCCCGAGCCACATGACTACCCCCCGAAGGAGGGGCCGATGACCAACCGCCCGAACACGCCCCTGCTTGACCGGGTCAGCACCCCCGCCGATCTCAGGCGCCTCTCGGATGCCGAACTCCGTCAGGTCGCACAGGAATTGCGCAGCGAGACGATCGCCGCCGTCTCCGAGACCGGCGGCCATCTGGGCGCGGGCCTCGGCGTGGTGGAACTCACCGTGGCGCTCCATCATGTCTTTGATGCGCCGCGTGACAAGATCATCTGGGATGTGAGCCACCAGAGCTATCCCCACAAGATCCTCACCGGCCGGCGCGACCGGATACGCACGATCCGCCAGAAGGACGGGCTGAGCGGGTTCACCAAGCGCAGCGAGTCGCCCTATGACCCGTTCGGCGCGGCCCATAGCTCCACCTCGATCAGCGCCGCGCTGGGTTTTGCCGTGGCGCGTGATCTGGGCGGCAACTGCCCCGAGGGGCTGGGCGACGCCATTGCCGTCATTGGCGATGGCGCGATGAGCGCGGGCATGGCCTTCGAGGCGATGAACAATGCAGGCCATCTCAAGAAGCGCCTGATCGTGATCCTCAATGACAACGAGATGAGCATCGCGCCGCCGGTGGGGGCGCTTTCCTCCTATCTGTCGCGGCTTTATGCCGGCGAGCCCTTTCAGGAGTTGAAGGCCGCCGCCAAGGGCGCGGTGTCGATGCTGCCGGGGCCTCTGCAGGAGGGCGCACGCCGCGCCAAGGACATGCTCAAGGGGCTCGCCGTGGGCGGGACACTCTTCGAGGAGCTTGGCTTTTCCTATCTCGGCCCCATCGACGGCCATGACATGGACCAGCTCCTGCCGGTCCTGCGTACCGTGCGCGCCCGCGCCAGCGGGCCGATCCTCATTCATGTGATCACCAGGAAGGGCAAGGGCTATGCCCCCGCCGAGGAAGCGCATGATGGCGGCCATGCCACCGCGAAGTTCGATCTGGTCACCGGCAAGCAGAACAAGGCCAAATCCAACGCGCCGAGCTATACATCCGTCTTTGCAAAGGCATTGGTGGAGGCCGCGGCCGACGATAGCCGCATCTGCGCCATCACCGCCGCCATGCCCGATGGCACCGGGCTCAAGCTCTTTGCCGAGCGCTACCCTTCGCGCTGCTTTGATGTGGGCATCGCCGAGCAGCACGCGGTCACCTTCTCGGCCGGGCTTGCCGCGGGTGGCATGAAGCCCTTCTGCGCGCTTTATTCGACCTTCCTGCAACGTGGCTACGATCAGGTGGTGCATGACGTGGCGATCCAGCGCCTGCCGGTGCGCTTCGCCATTGACCGGGCGGGGCTTGTGGGCGCGGACGGAGCGACCCATGCGGGCAGTTTCGATGTGGCCTATCTCGCCAACCTGCCGGGCTTCACGGTGATGGCGGCGGCCGACGAGGCGGAGCTTGCGCATATGGTGGCGACCGCCGTGGCGCATGACGCGGGCCCCATCGCCTTCCGCTATCCGCGCGGAGAGGGTGCGGGTGTGGACTTGCCCGAGCGCGCCGAGCCCCTCGAGATCGGCAAGGGCCGGGTGATGCAGCGCGGCGCGCGGGTCGCGCTTTTGTCTTACGGCACCCGGCTCGGTGAAACGCTGCGCGCCGCCGAGGCGCTGGAAGCGCGCGGTATCCGCCCCACGGTCGCCGATGCGCGTTTTGCAAAGCCGCTTGACGCAGATCTGATCCGCGATCTCGCCTCGGATCACGAGGCGCTCATTACCATCGAAGAAGGGGCCATCGGTGGCTTCGGCAGCCATGTGGTGCAGTTTCTGGCCGAAGAAGGCCTGCTCGATCATGGGTTGAAGTTCCGTTCCATGGTCCTGCCCGATATCTTCATCGATCAGGCGAGCCAGCCGGAAATGTATCGCGTCGCCCGACTGGGGGCCGAAGATATCGAGGCGAAGGTGCTCGATGTGCTGGGCGTCGCACAGATTGCCGACAAGCGCGCCTGACCCCTCTGCCGCGCTTCGGGCCTTTCATTGTTCTGAAAATACTCATGGCTGGCTTCGGGGGGAACAAACCGGAGCGTCCGGGCCATGCCATGCGTTGGTCCCTGCCAATCGCGGCCGGAATACCTATATCGAAAGGCGAGAAGCAACCTGGGAGAAACATCATGCGCCTTGTCCTCACCTTGATAGGTAGCCTTGCCTTTGCCCCTGCCGCGGGCGCGCTCGACAGCAGCGCCGGCACGCTGCGGATCGAGACAATGGCGGCAGGACTGGACGAGCCCTGGGCCATCGGCTTTCTGCCGTCGGGCTCGGTGTTGATCACCGAAAGGGACGGGCGCCTTCAACGCTTGCGGGACGGCCGGTTGCAGCAGGTGGCGGGCCTTCCAGATGTCGCCGCTCAGGGGCAGGGCGGTCTCCTTGATCTGCTTGTCCCGCAGGATTTCGATCAAAGCCGCAGGCTCTATTTCACCTACGCCAAGCCGCAGGAAAACGGCGCCGGGACGGCGGTGGCGCATGCGACACTGAACGATGACGAGACACGTCTCACCGGCTGGACCGACATCTTCGAGCTTGCCCCGGGCTCCAGAGGTGGGCGTCATTTCGGCAGCCGCATCGTCGAGGGGCCGGACGGGCATCTCTACATCACCATCGGAGACCGGGGCGATGCGAACTCGGCCCAGGATCTGGGAAACCAGAACGGCACCGTCATCCGCATCACCCGCGAAGGGGGCGTGCCGCAGGACAATCCCTTCACCGACACACCGGGCGCAAAGCCCGAGATCTGGAGTTACGGGCACCGCAACGCGCAGGCTGCCGCCTTTGACGCGGAAGGCAGGCTGTGGGTGGTGGAACATGGTGCCCGGGGCGGGGATGAGGTCAATCTCGTGGAGCGCGGGCTGAATTACGGATGGCCCGTCATCGCCTACGGCACGCATTATTCGGGCGAGAAGATCGGCGTGGGGACGCATAAGGAAGGCATGGAACAGCCTGAATACTATTGGGATCCGTCCATGGCACCATCGGGCATGATGATCTATTCCGGCGCGCTCTGGCCCGAATGGGAAGGTGATCTTTTCGTGGGGTCCCTACGGTTCGACTATATCTCGCGGCTGTCGGGCAGCCCGATGCAGGAGGTCGAGCAGCTGCGTTCCGCCGAGACGGCCCGGGTCCGCGATGTCCGTGAGGGGCCGGATGGGGCGCTGTGGTTTCTCTCGGTGATCCAGGGCGCACTCTACCGGATCGGGCCGGATTGAGCGGGGATAGAGAGTTTCCCGGTCAGCTCGGGCCCCTTCGCCTGCTTCTCGCCCCTGCGCGGCATGATGCAGGTTGCCGTGGGTTGAGCGAGATTAACGCTGACCGTGCGCCTGTTACGCCAAGTCGGACTCATCCCCACCCGGGCCGCTTGCGGCCCGGGCATGCGCCCATCCGGGCGGTCGCATGCCCTGTCATCGAAAAGAGGTGGCCCCGGTCGGGCGCAACATGCGTCGGCTCAGACCGACAGGCGCGCGCCCTGTGCGCCGCGTTCGCGGTACGGCGTGGTGTTGTAATGCGAGCGATAGCATTTGGAGAAATGCGATGGTGAGGTGAAGCCGCAGGCCAGCGCCACATTGATCACCGTCATATCCGTCTGCATGAGCAGGTTGCGCGCCTTCTGCAGGCGCAATTCCATGTAATAGCGCTTCGGGCTGCGATTGAGATAGCGCCGGAAGAGACGCTCCAGTTGCCGGGTGGACATGCCGACCTCGCGCGCCAGCAGCGACGGGCTGATCGGCTCTTCGATATTGGCCTCCATCATCTGGATCACCTGGCTGAGCTTCGGGTGGCGCACCCCGATCCTCGTGGGCACGGAGAGGCGCTGGGTGTCCTGATCGGTGCGGATCGAGGAATAGATGAGCTGGTCCGCCACCTCATTGGCCAGCGCTTCGCCATGATCATCGGCGATGATTTTCAGCATCAGGTCGATCGACGAGGTGCCGCCTGCCGTGGTCATCCTGTTGCCGTCGATCACGAAGACGGATTTCGTGAGTTCCACCTCCTCGAATTCCTCAAGGAAACTGTCATGGTTCTCCCAATGGATCGTGGCGCGCTTGGTGTCGAGCAGGCCGGCCTTGGCAACCGTATACGCAGCCGTACACAATCCGCCCACCCTGAGGCCCCGGCGCGCCTCCCGGCGCACCCAGTTGAGCACTTTCCGCGTGGTGGCTTCCTGCACGTTGATGCCACCACAGATCAATACGACATCCTCACGGCGCAACTCCTCGAGATCGATATCGAGCTTGAACGCCGCACCGGCCGAACAGGTTACGGTATCGCCCCCCTCACCGGCGAGAACCCATTCGTAAAGCGTGCGGCCCGCCATGCGGTTGGCGATGCGCAGGCTTTCAACGGCCGCGGAGAAACACAACAGGGTGAAGTTATCGAGCAGCACGAAAACATAGCGGGTGGGGGCGTCGGGCGCGCGGTTGGGAGCTGTGGTCAAAGTCCGTTGCATTGGGGCCGAATCCTTGGCGCAAAATAGCAATTTGCCCGGTGTTTCACAAAACATTCGCGAATGACAAGAGCCGAGCGGTCGGTTTGCGACATCGTTATACATTCTTATATGGTCTCTTGAACGCGGCTTTAGTATAGACCGGCTTCAAATTTCTGAAAGCGGAGAGATGTGATGAGCAACTGGCACAAATCCGACTGGCGCAAGAAACCGCGCGTGCAGATGCCGGATTACACTGATGCGGCGGCGCTCGCAGCGGTTGAGAGCCGCCTGTCCGCCTATCCGCCGTTGGTCTTCGCCGGAGAGGCCCGCCGGCTCACCACGCAGATCGGGGCTGCCGCGCGGGGCGAGGCGTTTCTGCTTCAGGGCGGTGACTGCGCCGAAAGTTTCGAGCAATTCAGCGCCGACAGCATCCGCGACACCTTCAAGGTCATGCTGCAGATGGCCATGGTGCTAACCCATGGCGCCAAGGTGCCGGTGATCAAGGTGGGGCGCATGGCCGGTCAGTTCGCAAAGCCGCGCTCGGCGCCCACCGAGACGGTGAACGGCCAGGAGCTTCCCAGCTATCGCGGCGACATCATCAACGAACTGGCCTTCACGCCCGAGGCCCGCATCCCCGATCCGGCGCGCATGTTGCAGGCCTATACCCAGGCCGCTGCCACGCTGAACCTTCTGCGGGCCTTCTCGACCGGAGGATATGCGGATGTGCATCAGGTTCATTCCTGGACGCTCGGCTTCACCGAGTCCGAGAAGGCGGAGCGCTATCGCGAGATGGCCAACCGGATCACCGATACGCTGGATTTCATCAAGGCGGCGGGCGTGGACGGGCGCAGTGCCCCATCGCTGCAATCGGTGGATTTCTACACCAGCCATGAAAGCCTCTTGCTGGAATATGAAGAGGCGCTGACACGGCTTGACAGCACGTCGGGCAAATGGCTCGCAGGCTCCGGCCATTTCCTGTGGATCGGTGACCGCACGCGCCAGCCCGATGGCGCGCATGTGGAGTTTCTCAAGGGTGTGCTCAACCCCGTCGGGGTCAAATGTGGCCCGAGCATCACCGTGGATGATCTCAAGCGCCTGATCTCCATCCTCAACCCCGGCAATGAGGCCGGTCGCATCACCCTGATCAACCGCTTCGGGGCAGGCCAGGTGGGCGATCATCTGCCCGGCCTGATCCGGGCGGTCGAGGAAGAGGGGTTCAACGTCCTGTGGTCCTGCGATCCGATGCATGGCAACACCATCAAATCCGCCAGCGGCTACAAGACACGGCCGTTTGATCGGGTGTTGCGCGAGGTGCAGGAATTCTTCGCCATCCACCGCGCCGAAGGCACGGTGCCGGGCGGGGTGCATTTCGAGATGACGGGCCAGGACGTGACCGAATGCACCGGCGGCATGCGCGACGTGAGCGACGAGAACCTTTCGTTGCGCTATCATACCGCCTGCGACCCGCGCCTGAATGCCAGCCAGGCGCTCGAACTGGCCTTCCTCGTGGCCGAGGAACTCTCCGACCTGCGAGAGCGGGCGCTGAGCGCACGGAGCGCATGACCGGCGATATCCTCGGGGTGCCCA
>SLDH01000266.1 GCA_007125415.1 Roseovarius sp. | reverse complement strand
GCCGTGTTGCGCGACAGCCTGAGGCGAGCCAGAGGGCCTCAAGCCGGTGCAATTCCGCCCCCAGCGCCGGGCCCTCGAATCCCTGCATCAGATCAACCGCCTTGACCGGAAACTGTGCCGCTGCGCCAATCTCGACGGCGTTGAGGTCAACAGGCGGAACGGTCCTTTCCAGCATGGCCGCCCGTAAAATCAATATGGATCGCGCCATTTCCGCACCATGGCGATAGCCAAGCTCCAGCGGCGGCATTTCAGAGCCTGAACCGCCTTGCAATGTCTCAAGCTGACGCGCTTGGGGTCTGGAGAGCCGGAGCCTGTCGGCAACACCCTCACCACCGAGTGCGGTAAGACGCCGGATCGGATCAGGCGCGAGATGTGCCGTTTGCTCCAAGTGCACAAGTGGCGAGAGCGCCCGATCATCCGCGCCGGGCAACAGATGCCCCAGCACGCCGACATGCCGCATCGCCGCTACGGCAGGGGCCGGATCGGGCGCGGCCAGAAGCCGGATCATCTCCGCCCCGACCCTTTCGCGCGACAAGCGTTGCAACCCGTCCAGATGAGCGGCAATGGCGGCCAGCGCCTCGGCATCCATTGATGCCAGAGGATCACCATACCAGGCATGGAAGCGAAAGAAGCGCAGGATGCGGAGATAGTCCTCGCAGATGCGCTGGCCCGGATCCTCGATGAAGCGCACAAGGCGCGCCTTCAGATCCGGTAACCCGTTCAAGGGATCGATCACGGTCCCGTTGCGCGTGGCATAGAGGGCATTCATGGTAAAATCCCTGCGCCGCGCATCCTCAACGATATCCGATGAGAAGGCCACCTCGGCATGTCGACCGTGACTCTCGACATCCCGGCGAAATGTGGTGACCTCATGAGGCACAGTATCAGCGATGACGGTGATCGTGCCATGATCCAGCCCCGTCGGAACGCTCTTGAGGCCAGCGGCACTTGCCAGCATCTGCACCCGCTCGGGGCTCGCATCGGTCGCGATATCCACATCACTGACCGGTTGCGCAAGAAGAGCATTGCGCACACAGCCGCCGACAAAATAAGCCTGCTGCCCGCCCTGCTCCAGCATTATCATCACCGATTGCGTGGAATCAGATCTGATCCAGCTCCCTTCGACCTTCATTTCGCTGCATCCGCCAGCGTTCGCAAAATGCGCGCCGTTGCTCCCCAGATGTAATAGGGCCCATAGGGTACCGTGTAATAGGCCCGCCGCATGCCCCGCCATTGGCGTGATTGTACCGCGTAACGAGCGGATGTGAGAACATGATCAAGCGGGACACGAAACACTTCCTCCACTTCACCCGCCTCGGGAATCGGCTCGAAAGGGGCGATAACGCGCCCCACAACGGGCGTCACTTGAAAGCCCGTGACCGTTTCATGCGGGGGCAGCATGCCAAAAAGCTCCACATTCGCAGGATCCAGACCAATCTCCTCATGCGCCTCCCGCAGGGCCGCGGCAGTGGCATCCACATCCTTCGGTTCCTGCTTGCCTCCGGGAAAGGCGATCTGCCCGGGGTGATGCTTGAGGGCGGAACTACGCTTCGTGAGGTAAAGCGTGGCCTCGCCCGCCTCCACGTGGATCGGCACCAGGACGCCGGCGGCACGCAGCTTGCGCCGCTCCGGCAATCTGAAATCCGGGTTCAGATCGTAATCCGATGACGGCCGTCGCGAAGCGCGCTCGAGCGCTCTGACGATCCGCGCAACCGGATCACTCATCGCCCGCCGCCGGCGCATCAGCCTCGAATCCAAGCGTTTTCGGATCAAGGCGATAATGCGCACCACAGAACTGGCAATCGGCGGTCACGACACCCTCGGCGGTGGTCATCGTTGCTATATCACGGGCGGAGTAGATCGAGAGCGAGTTGCGGACCTTCTCTTCCGAGCAGCTACAGCCGAAGCGCATCTGTTGCGCCTCGAAAACACGAGGCTGTTCCTGGTGAAAGAGCCGGATCAGAAGATCCGTCGGAGACACGCTGGGGCCGATCATCTCGAGCGGGTCCACAGTGTCGAGAAGAATGTTCGCCCTTGCCCAGTTCTCGCCTTCATCACCGTTCGCGATATCCCGCGCCTCAAGCAATCCTCCCTCGCCCGAGCCGCCGCCTTGTACGAAGGGAGACGCCTTGGGCATAAGCTGCAACATGATGCCACCGGCGCGCCAATGCTCCGCTCCACCCGCCTCTGTCGAGCGCCCGAAGCTGAGCGAAAAGCGGGTCGGCAACTGCTCGGATTGAGCAAAATAAGATTCGGCGCAGGCGCTGAGCCCGCCACCCGCGAGCGGTGTGATGCCCTGATAGGGTGTTGTGCCCTGGCCCTGATCGATGAGCACGGCGAAATAACCTTCACCAAGCTGATCGAATGGCGCACCCTTCCGCAGTTTTTCTTGGTCAAAGCTGGCATAGGCGCGAATGCGTGCGGCACCGCCCTCCTGCTCGGGAGCGTAGTAATCCGTAGCGATCATGCGCACCGCACCCTTGGACTGCACCTGCAATGACAGCTTCCATCTCAACTTGATCGTCTGCCCGATCAGTGCCGTCAGCAAGGCCATCTCGGCCACCAGGGCCTCCACCTGTGGCGGATAGGCGTGCTGCTCGAGAACACCTTCCAGCACCCCGTCAAGCCGCGCCACCCGGCCCCGGATGTCGGAGGCGTCCAGCTGAAACGGCAGAACCGTATCGTCCCAGGCGATTTTCTGTCCAAGTGTCATGGGGTTTCCTTCAGCGCCGCGCTTTGGCATATCGCGTCTATGTAGTCGGGGCAAGCCGCGCTCCAAGGGAGGAACCCTAATGATCCGACGGTTTGGCGAGAGCCCGCGACATGCGATGATCTATCGTCGGCGGCCGGGCGTCTATGCAATTCTGCCGCATCAGGGACGCATCCTTCTGACCTATCAGGACGACCCACATTTCGAGGTTCAGCTGCCCGGCGGCGGGATCGACGGGGGCGAATCGCCTATTCACGCACTGCATCGGGAGGTGATGGAGGAAACGGGATGGACCATATCCTCGCCACGCCGGATCGGCGCGTTTCGCCGGTTCACCTACATGCCCGAGTATGACCTTTGGGCAGAAAAACTCTGCACGATCTATGTCGCGCGTCCCGCGCGGCGGATCGGACCACCGACCGAGGCGGATCATGCACCGCTCTGGGCCACGGGCAGAGAAGCCGTCGCACAGCTCTATAATGACGGCGATGCGTTCTTTCTCAAACGATACCTCCGCCAGACCTGAACTCCAGCAACACCGCTGACACGTCATCGCCGAAATCCTGATCCTGCGCGTGTTCCGTCAACTTCCAGATCATTGATTCCAGAAAGGCCGTGCCATGGGTCTGCCTGAGATCACGCATCATCAGGGCCAGGCCCTCATCGCCCAGCAAGGCACCTTCAAGGTTCGCGCACTCGCTCACCCCGTCTGAATGGATCAACAGCCTGTCCCCAGCCGACAGTGTTACCTCGAAGTCTTCGTAGCTGGCGCCCTCTACCAGCCCGACAGGCAAGCCGCCGCTACCGACCATCTCGACTCTGCCACAGGCGCGCTGCAAGGCCGGATAGGGGTGCCCCGCCTGAGCGATGCGCACCGCACCGGTGTCAAGCGATACATCCGCGAGCAACATGGTGAAGTAAAGCTCCGTCTCCATCTCATTCAGGATCAGACGGTTGAGCATCGTGATGGTCTCGGCCGGATGTCGCGGGGTGTAGTTTCCCGTCTCGGTCCGTCTGAAGGCGATGTTCTGATCGCGCGCACTGGCCGATAGGTAACTGGCCAGCCGCGCGGTCATCAAGGCCGAACTGACCCCGTGACCGGAAACATCAATACCATAGAGGAAAACGCGCTTCTTGTTGACGGGCAGCATGCCGACAAGATCGCCCCCCACATGGCCGCTCGGCTTGAGCAACAGCGAAACCTCAGCCGGGCCGAGGTCATGGTAGCGGTCGCGCACGAGAGACTGTTGCAGCTTGCGCGCCTCGATCAGATCACTGTCCAAGCCATCATAGAGCGTCTGAAGCTCCGCAAGAGTGGCACTGATTAAGCGGTTCTTCTCGGTGAGCTCGCGCTCCATCCTCAGGATACGCTCGCCGGCGGTGATCCGTGCGCGTAGCTCGGCGGGATTGATCGGTTTGGTCAGAAAGTCGTCCGCACCCGCATCGAGCCCGTTGGCGATGTCGTTCTTCTCGCTTTTAGAGGTGAGGAGAATGAAATAGCCATAGCTTTCACGGTCCAGCTGTCTGAACTCGCGGCAGAATTCGGGGCCGGTAAGACCCGGCATCATCCAGTCGCTCAACACAAGATCCGGAGGTTTGACCCGACACATGCCTAGCGCGCTGACACCGGACTCCGCCTCTCGAACTTCATATCCCCAACGCCTGAGAAACACCGAAAAGATACGTCTTTGAGCTCGGCTGTCATCCACCACGAGCACATCGCGAATGACGCGCGATGATGTGTCCGGATCACTCAGGTTGGGTACAGCTCGGCTCACGAAGGGCATCTTTCTCGAAGGCTGAGCAAGGTTTACGGCCCGCCTGTTAATCGGTCATGAATGTTAAAATTGTCTGGTTTGAAATCATCGGGTTAAGAGATGATTCACTGCACACATGGCATCCTTTCGGGCGAAGGGAGAGTATGCAGACATGATTGACTGGGACCGCACGGCAGAACTGCGCAGTGAAATCGGGGCGGAGGATTATTCGGAGGTGGTCGCGATGTTCCTCGATGAGATGGAAGAAGAGAT
>SLDH01000289.1 GCA_007125415.1 Roseovarius sp. | reverse complement strand
TTCTTGCGCAATGTCGGCAACCGATTTTGGTGGATCAAAGGCACCAAGCTTGAAGAGGTGGACAGCCCGGAAGCTTTCCTGGAGGTCGAGATGGGCCCGCAATAAATGCGTTGGCATGGCATCGTCGGAAACGGAGATCGGGGCGCCTGAAGCGAAAGTGCGCTTTGTCCGCACTGCGAACATCCATGTAGAACGGAGCGGACATCCCTTTTCTGCGCGGAATCAAGGCCGCAGGCCGCCGCGCATCGCCGGGCCGCCCCCCGGCACGGCGATCTGGCTGGGCTTGGCGGGTCGCTGGGGCGTTTTGCGGTTTGGGGAGATAAAGTGCTGACGAATGCCTGCTGGATCGCCGCGCGGCCCGGCGGCAAGCGCTCAATGAGCCTCGGCCCAGTTGGCGCCCTGACCGGCATCGACGGTAAGCGGCACATCGAGATGCACGGCGGGCCGTGTCGCCTCCTCCATCACCTCGCGGGCGGTGGTGATGAGGGTCTCTTCGGCCACCTCCTTCACCTCGAAGATCAACTCGTCATGCACCTGCAGGAGCATCTTCACCGGCTGCCCTTCGATGGCCTTCGGCATGCGGATCATGGCGCGGCGGATGATGTCGGCGGCGGTGCCCTGAATGGGCGCGTTGATCGCGGCCCGGCGGGCAAAGCCCGCGCGCGGGCCTTTCGCCCCGATCTCGGGGGTGTGGATCTTGCGGCCGAAGAGCGTCTGCACGAAGCCATGCGCCTTGGCGAAGCGCACGGTTTCGTCCATGTAATCGCGAATGCCGGGGAAGCGCTCGAAATAGCGATCGATGAAGCCCTGCGCCTCGCTGCGCGGGATGCGCAGGTTGCGCGCGAGGCCAAAGCCCGAAATGCCGTAGATCACGCCGAAATTGATCGCCTTGGCGCGGCGGCGGATTTCGGGTGTCATCTCGTCCATGGGCACATCGAACATCTCCGAGGCGGTCATCGCGTGAATGTCCTGCCCCTCGCGGAAGGCTTCCTTGAGCGCGGGAAGGGCCGCGATATGCGCCAGGATGCGCAGCTCGATCTGCGAATAGTCAAGCGCCACGAGGCGGTTGCCCGGCTCGGCCACGAAAGCCTCGCGGATGCGGCGGCCTTCCTCGGAGCGCACGGGGATGTTCTGCAGGTTGGGGTCCGTGGAGGCCAGGCGCCCGGTGTTGGCGCCGGTCTGCACATATGAGGTGTGCACGCGCCCGGTATCGGGGTCGATATGATCCTGCAGCGCGTCGGTATAGGTGGATTTCAGCTTGGAAAGCTGCCGCCAGTCCAGCACGCGGGCGGGCAGTTCATGCAGGGTGGCCAGATCCTCCAGCACATCCGCGCCGGTGGCATAGGCGCCGGTCTTGCCCTTCTTGCCCCCCTCGAGGCCCATCTCGTCAAAGAGGATCTCGCCCAGTTGCTTGGGGCTGCCCACATTGAAGCGGCGCCCGGCAAGTTCGTGGATCTCCGCCTCGAGCCCGGCCATCTTCTGCGAAAACGCGTTGGACATGGCATGCAGCGTGTCGCGATCCACCTTGATGCCATGGCGCTCCATCTGCGCCAAGACGGGCGAAAGCGGACGCTCCAGCGTCTCGTAAACGGTGGTGACCCGGGCGAGATGCAGCCGTGGCTTGAAGGTCAGCCAGAGCCGCAGGGTGATATCGGCATCCTCGGCCGCATAGGGCGTGGCCTTGTCGAGCGGCACCCTGTCGAAGGTGATCGCCGATTTGCCGCTTCCCAGAAGCTGCTTGATGGGGATCGGCTTGTGATCGAGATAGCGCTCCGAAAGCGTGTCCATGCCATGTCCGTGCAGGCCCGAATGCAGCGCGTAGGACATCAGCATCGTGTCATCAACGGGGGCGATGGCGAGGCCGTAGCGGCTGAGCACCTTGGCATCGTATTTCATGTTCTGGCCGATCTTGAGAATCGCCGGATCCTCGAGAACGGGCCTGAGCGCCTCAAGAACCTCCGTCATGGCCAACTGGCCCTCCAGCAGCGCGTCGGAGGAGAAAAGATCATCAGCGCTTTCGTCGCGGTGGCCAAGCGGGATGTAGCAGGCCTCGCCGGGCGCGGTGCAGAGGCTGATCCCTGCAAGATCCGCCTGCATCTCGTTGAGCGAGTTCGTCTCGGTGTCCACCGCCACATAGCCCTGATGGCGGATCCGGGTGATCCATGTCTCAAGGCTTTCCATGTCGCGGATGCAGGCATACTTGCCGGCGTCGATTGCGGGCCAGTCAGGCTCGTCCGCCGCGCCTTCCTGCGCCACCGGCTCGGGGATGACCGGCGCTTCCCGGCCCAGCGCCTCGGCAATGCGTTTCGACAGGGTGCGAAACTCCATCTCCACCAGAAAGCCGAGCAATGTCTCCGGGTCCGGATCGCGGATTTCCAGATCGTCGAGGGTAAACTCGAGCGGTGCCTCGCAATCGAGCTGAACCAGTCGCTTGGAAAGCTCGATCTGCGCGCGATGCTCGATCAGCGTCTGCCGACGCTTGGGCTGGGGGATCTCTTCGGCCCGCTCCAGAAGCGCCTCGAGCGAACCGAACTCGTTGATCAGGAGTGCCGCGGTCTTGACCCCGATGCCCGGCGCGCCGGGCACATTGTCCACACTGTCGCCCGCCAGCGCCTGCACATCGACAACCCGCTCCGGTCCGACACCGAATTTCTCTTCCACACCTTCGGCATCGATGCGGCGGTTCTTCATCGCATCCAGCATTTCGACCCCGCCACCGATCAGCTGCATGAGGTCCTTGTCGGAACTGATGATCGTTACCCGTCCGCCCGCATCCCGCGCCTGGCAGGCAAGTGTGGCGATGATGTCGTCCGCCTCGTAGCCTTCCATCTCCTCGCAGGCAATATTGAACGCTTCCGTCGCGGCCCGGGTAAGCGGGATCTGAGGGCGCAAATCCTCGGGCATCTCCTCGCGATTGGCCTTGTACCCGGCAAAGAGATCGTTGCGGAACGTATGGCTGCCCTTGTCGAAGATTACCGCAAGATGCGTCGGCGCATCCGGCCCCGTGTTGTTGGCAATATAGCGCTGGAGCATGTTGCAAAAGCCCGACACGGCGCCGACAGGCAGCCCATCGGATTTCCGCGCGAGAGGCGGCAGGGCATGATAGGCCCGGAAAATGAATGCCGATCCGTCTATCAGATGCAGGTGACAACCCTTGCCGAATGCCATGCGCCCAGTCTCCCGAGGAAATACCCTGTCGCTTCATGCCACGGCAAGGCGCGCGCGGCCACTGTCAAATTCGGGTATTTTTCCCAAGAAGAAACAGCGCGAACAGGGCTTCTTCTTGGCGGAAATACCCCCGCCGGAGGCGAATTAGCCTCGCAACAGGTATCACCATGGATCATGCGCGTCACAATACAACACCATCCGAGCCGAAGGCCTGAAAGGCCGAAGGTGAGACATGCGGTGTGCCGAAGGCACGCCTTCGGGTCAGACCTTCCCCTCGAAATCCCGATGGATCAGTTTCGCATCGCAATAGGGGCATTCCACATAGCCGCGTTCGAGCGGAATCTGCAACCATACACGGGGATGGCCCAAGGCACCCTCTCCCCCGTCACAGCAGACGCGGTAGCTGTCGACGATCCGGGTTTCGGGTGCTTGCGTGATCATCCGGTCTTTCCTTTCGAAAGCCTATCCGTTACCCGCGAATATGGCGCATCGGTGACACGGGGACAAGAGGGCGATGGACGGCAATGCCATCGAGATAAGCGGGCTGAGCAAGACCTATGACAGTGCCGGCGCCGCACCTGCCAAGACGGCGCTCAAGGCCGTCGATCTGCGGATCGGCGCCGGCAAGGTCGTGGGGTTGCTCGGGCCGAACGGAGCCGGAAAATCCACGCTGATCAACATCCTGGCGGGGTTGGTGATCAAGAGCGCGGGGCAGGTCAGGATCTGGGGGTTCGATCAGGATCTCAACCCGCGCCAGGCGCGCGCCGCCATCGGGGTGATGCCGCAGGAACTCAATCTCGACCCGTTCTTCACCCCGCGCGGCGCGCTCGAGGTGCAGGCGGGGCTTTATGGCATACCCAAACGGGACCGGCGCAGCGACGACATCCTTCGGCTGGTGGGCCTTGAGGACAAGGCGGAGGCCTATGCCCGCACGCTCTCGGGCGGCATGCGGCGGCGCTTGCTGCTGGCCAAGGCGCTGGTGCATATGCCGCAGATTCTGGTGCTGGATGAGCCCACCGCCGGGGTGGATATCGAACTGCGCCAGATGCTCTGGGAGAACATCCGCCGGCTCAATGAGCAGGGCATGACGATCATCCTCACGACCCATTACCTCGAGGAGGCCGAGGAGATGTGTGACGAGATCGCCATCATCAACGAGGGCGAACTCATCGCACAGGACAGCACGCTCAACATGCTTTCGAAGCTCGACAGCAAGACGATGATCATTCAGCCGGACCTGCCCGTGACGCGTCTGCCCGAGGGGGCCGGGCTCGAGGTGGAGCGCCGGGCGGATGGTGCCGTCGCGATCAGCTATGTCGCCCGCGACACCCCCGCCGAAGCGGTGCTCGAGGCGGTTCGCGGCGCGGGCATCCGCATCCGCGACGTGCGCACCGAGCAGGCCGATCTTCAGGATGTGTTTCTGGCGCTGACCCGCCGCCGGGAGGCTATTTCGGAGGGTTGATCTCCTTCAGCCGCGCATCGATCTCGTCAAGCCGCTTGAGCACCTCTTCGCGGTAGATATCCGTGCGCTCCGCATCCTCCGCCCCATGGGCTTCCTGCATGGAGTTCACGATGAGACCGACCACGAGGTTCACCACCGCGAAGGTGGTGATCAGGATGAAGGGCACGAAGAACATCCAGGCCAGAGGATAGACCTCCATCACCGGCCGGACGATGCCCATGGACCACGATTCGAGCGTCATGATCTGGAAGAGCGAATAGCCCGAGAGGAATATCGTTCCGAACCAGTCGGGAAAGGAAGTGCCGAAGAGTGTCGTTGCCATGACCGAGCCGATATAGAAGATCATCCCCATGAGCAGGAAAACCGATCCCATGCCGGGCAGCGCCGCCATCAGCCCCTCGACCACCCGGCGCAGCGACGGTGTGACCGAGAGCACGCGCAAGAGACGCAGGATGCGCAGCGCGCGCAGCACCGCGAGCCCCTCGGTGGCTGGTATGAGCGCGATCCCCACGATGACGAAGTCGAAGATGTTCCATCCATCCCGGAAGAAGCGGGGGCCAAAGGCAAAGAGCTTGAGCGCGATCTCCACAACGAAGATCGACAGGCAGATCGTGTCGAGCGCCACGAGGACCGGGCCGAAACGGTCCATCAGCGTGTCGGAGGTTTCCATGCCGAGGATGACCGCATTGAAGAGGATCACCCCCAGGATGAAGTTCTGGACGATCGGTTTGTCGATGAAGCTGCCGATCCGCTCACGCATTGTTCTGTCCCCGGTTCTGATCCGCCGAGATATGGGCCAGCTTCGGCGCGCATACAAGTGACAACCCGCGCCCGCGCGCTCAGACCTCGAGGCAGAGGGCCGTCGCGAGCGCCTTCAAGCCCTTCGGCAAAAGTTTGGCAGCACCAGCGGCACTTACCGGCCCCCCTTGCGCCCTGAGCGCCTCGGCATAGGCTGCCATCAGCGGGGTCGCGCCGATCAGCGCCACCTGCTGGCCCAGCCAATAGGGGCGCGCCGCCGCGAGTTCCGCTCCGATGAGATGGCCGGTGATCGCTTCGGCCCTGCCGCGAAGTTCGGCCACGCGCAGATGCGCGGCCACGCGTTCGGGGCGGCTCATGCTGTCGGCCACCGCTTCGGGGATGGCCTGTGCCGCACCGTCCAGAGCCGTGACAAGCCGTGGCGTGAGAAAGCTCTGGCAACTCACCACCTCGTCGGCGCTGACATGCAGCCAATGACTGAGTGCGTCCTGCTGGGCGCAGATCACACCATCCCAGCCCGGATGGTCCGCCAGAAATCCCGCGATGCTGATCCGCACCCAGCCGCTCACCCGATCGGGCGGTGCGTCCTGGGTCAGGGCGGGCACCGCGCGGCCCGCACGGGGCAGAACAGGCGCGGGCACGGGCTGCGCGGCTGCGCCTATCTCGATGACCCTGCCTTGCGGGATGTCCGTGGCGGGAAGCCCTGCCGGAATCGTGAGAGCGATCCCGTCGCCGGCCGCGACCCAGGTCATCCGCGCATCTGGCGCATCTGCTGGACGACACCGGCCATGTCATAGCCTGCGGCGCGGGTGGCTGCGATGATCTCGTCATCGGGCAGGGTTCCGCTCTGGGTGATGGCCCAGAGCATCGCGCATCGCGTGCCCGACCGGCAATAGGCGAGCATCGGGCCCGGCATGTCATCGAGTGCGGTGCGGAACGCCTCGAGCGCCTCCGGGGTCACCGCGCCGGACACGATGGGCACCCAGCGTATCTCGAGCCCTGCGGCCTCGGCCGCCGCCTCGATCTGCGCGAAATCCGGCTGGCCGAATTCCTCGCCATCGGGGCGGTTGCACATGATCGAGCGGAAACCGTTCTGCGCGAGCGATGGCACATCCTCGGGCGTGATCTGGGGGGCAACCGCATAGCTGTCGGAAAGTTTGCGTGGCTCCATTGCACGATCTCCTGCATCCTTGCCGGTGCAGTTAACCCAAAGCGGCACCCGGTTTCAATCACCAGGCTTGCGGGGCAGGGGCCAGGGTTTCTGCTTCTGGAAGAGGCTGCTGGAAAATGAACAGGATCTGCAAAGGCGAGGGAAACTGTTCTTCCGACTCTGTTTGGACGGCAAGAAGAGGGCCGGGCACGGCCCGGGCTGGTCGCCCGGGCGAGACATTGGGGCAAGCGTGGCGCGGAACAGGTTTCCGGCTCAAGGCGCTTGGAGGGGGGAGACAGCCACTTTCAGCAGCCTGTTCCGGGTTCCGAGGCAGCGGCGCGTGTCTTTGATGGCGGCACGTTGACTTTCCGCCCCGGACGGCCAACCTTCGGCGGAGGCATGAGGCGAGGGGCAGGACCGTGAAACAATGGGAGTTCTGGATAGACCGGGGCGGCACGTTCACCGATATCGTGGCGCTCGACCCCGCAGGGGTCGTCCACACCCACAAACTTCTGTCGGAAAATCCCGAACGCTATGCGGATGCCGCCATTCAGGGCATTCGCGATGTCATGGGTGTGGAGGGGGATTTCCCGGAGGGTGCGATCCGCGCGGTCAAGATGGGCACCACCGTGGCCACCAACGCGCTTCTGGAACGCAAGGGTGAACGCGTTCTGCTGATGATCACCCGGGGATTCCGCGATCTGCTCAGGATTGGCTATCAGACACGGCCGCGTCTCTTCGATCTGGAAATCAGACGCCCGGATCTGCTCTATGAGATGGTGGGCGAGATGGATGAGCGGCTGGATGCCGAGGGCGCCGTGATCACCCCGCTCGATGAGGAGGCGGCACGCGAGACACTCCAGACAGCCCACGACGCTGGCATTCGCGCCGTGGCCATCGCGGGCTTGCACGCCTATCTCAACCCAACCCATGAGGAGCGGGTGGCGGCACTCGCGCGCGACATCGGGTTCACGCAGATCTCCACCTCGGGTGCGGTCTCGAAGCTGGCGCGGCTCGTGGGGCGCGGCGATACCACGGTGGTGGACGCCTATCTCTCGCCCATCCTGCGCCGCTATGTGGATCAGGTGGCGGGTGCGCTCGATCTGGGGCGGGCCTGTGACGGACTTTTCTTCATGCAATCCTCGGGCGGGCTCACGGATGCGCAGCTTTTTCAGGGCAAGGATGCAATCCTCTCGGGCCCGGCGGGCGGGATCGTCGGCATGGTCAAGACCGCCGAGGCGGCAGGCCATGAGCGGGTCATCGGGTTCGACATGGGCGGCACATCCACCGATGTGAGCCATTATGCAGGCGCCTACGAGCGCAGCTTCGAGACGGAGGTGGCGGGCGTGCGGATGCGCGCGCCGATGATGGATATTCATACCGTCGCAGCCGGCGGCGGCAGCATCTGCAAGTTCGAGGATGGCCGTTTTCAGGTGGGCCCCGAAAGCGCCGGGGCGGATCCCGGCCCCGCCTGCTACCGCCGGGGCGGGCCGCTGACGGTGACTGATTGCAATGTCATTCTGGGCAAGCTCTCACCCGAACATTTCCCGCATGTCTTCGGCCCCGGGGGCGATCAGCCGCTTGATGTGGATACGGTGCGCGAGGCGTTCGACGCGCTTGCGGAGACGGTCGCAGAGGAGACCGGAGAGGCACGCCGCGCGCCCGAAGAAATGGCCGAGGGCTTCTTGCGCATCGCGGTGGAGAACATGGCCAATGCGATCAAGAAGATCTCGGTGCAGCGCGGCCATGATGTGACCGGCTATACCCTGCAGTGCTTCGGTGGGGCGGGCGGCCAGCATGCCTGCCTCGTGGCTGATGCGCTGGGCATGCGCCGTGTGCTGATCCATCCTCATGCGGGGGTTCTGTCGGCCTATGGCATGGGGCTCGCCGAGATACGCGCAATGCGCGAGGTCCAGATGGATGCTCCCCTGTCGGAGATCGGACCCGCCGAGACGGCACTGGCGAAGATCGCGCAGGAGGCCGAAGCGGAGGTCGCCAGCCAGGGGATCACCCGGATTACCGTGCAGAGACACGCGCATCTGCGCTATGACGGCTCGCATCAGGCGCTGGAGGTTCCCTTCGGCGCGGCTGAGGACATGCGCGCGGATTTCGAGGCGGCGCATCGCCAGCGTTTCGGCTTTGCAAGCCCCGAGCGCGACGTGCTTCTTGACATGCTGAGCGTCGAGGCGGTGGGCGCTACCGGACAGACCCCTGTTGCCGCGTTGCCCGATGGTGATGGCGCACCGCTGGCACGCATCATGCTGCATCTGGACGGCGCGCGGCAGGAGGTGCCGCTCTTTGCCCGCGACAACCTGGCGCCCGGCGAGATGATCCGGGGTCCGGCGGTGATCACCGAGCCCACGGGCACCAACGTGGTCGAGCCGGGATGGGCTGCACGGCTCGATGCGATGGGCAACCTCTTGATGGAACGTATCGGTGCCAAGGCGCGCGAGGGCGCGGCTGGTACACAGGCCGACCCGGTGCTGCTGGAGGTTTTCAACAATCTTTTCATGTCCGTGGCAGACCAGATGGGGGCGACACTCGCCAACACGTCATGGTCGGTCAACATCAAGGAACGCCTGGATTTTTCCTGCGCCATTTTTGACGAAAAGGGCGATCTGGTGGCCAACGCGCCGCATGTGCCGGTGCATCTGGGTTCCATGTCAGACAGCGTGAAGACGATCCAGCGGCTCAACCCCGATGTGCGGCCGGGCGACGCCTATATGCTCAACTCGCCCTATAATGGCGGCACGCATCTGCCCGATGTGACCGTGATCACGCCCGTCTTCGTGGACGGAAAGCCGGCCTTCTGGCTGGGGAGCCGGGGGCATCATGCCGATATCGGCGGGCGCACCCCGGGCAGCGCGCCACCCGATGGCACGCATATCGACGAGGAAGGCGTGCTCATCGACAATGTGAAGCTCGTCGATCAGGGCCGCTTTCTGGAGGAAAGCGCCGAAGCGGCGCTTCGGTCGGGGCGCTACCCTTGCCGGAACGTGCCGCAGAACATGGCGGATCTGAAGGCGCAGGTCGCCGCGAATGTCACCGGACGGCAGGAACTGCTCAAGGTGATCGAGACCTATGGCGCGGATGTGGTGCGCGCCTATATGGGCCATGTTCAGGACAATGCCGAGGAAAGCGTGCGCCGTGTGATCGACAGGTTGCGCGATGGCGCTTTCAGTTACGAGATGGATATCGGCACAAGGATCGAGGTGCGGGTCCGGGTGGACCGGGAAAGCCGCAGCGCCACGATCGATTTCACCGGCACCTCGCCGCAGCACGAGGGCAATTACAACGCGCCCCGGTCGATCTGCGATGCGGTGGTGCTTTACGTGTTCCGCGCCATGGTGGGCGCGGATATCCCGCTCAATCAGGGCTGCCTCAAGCCACTCCGGATCATCGTGCCCGAAGGCTCGATGCTCAATCCGGCCTATCCGGCGGCGGTGATCGCGGGGAATACGGAAGTGAGCCAGGCGGCGTGCAATGCGCTTCTGGGGGCCCTGGGTGTCATGGCCGGATCACAGGCGACGATGAACAATTTCGTCTGGGGCAATGACATCTTCCAGAATTACGAAACCATCGCCGGGGGCACCGGGGCGGGGCCCGGCTTTGAGGGCTGTGACGGGGTGCAGAGCCACATGACCAATACCCGCATGACCGACCCGGAGATCCTCGAAAAACGCTTTCCCGTTCGGCTGGAGGAGTTTGGCATCCGCGAAGGTTCGGGCGGGGCCGGCCGCTGGCGCGGCGGCCACGGCGTGCGCCGGCGGATGCGGTTTCTGAAACCTGTCACCGTGACCACGCTGTGTTCGCACCGGATCGTCCCGCCCTTCGGTGCCGAGGGCGGCGCGCCGGGTGCGGTGGGCCGCAACTGGGCGGAGTTGCCCGATGGCACCGTCAGGGACCTTGTCGGCAATGACGAGATCGATTTGCCAGCGGGCTCCGTCTTCGGCATGCAAACGCCCGGCGGCGGCGGCTGGGGACGGGCCTGAATTCGCGACGAATTCAGGATCGGAAAACGTCTGTTTTCCGGACCGTTTTCCGGATGGAAAACGGCCCCGCTCAGTCGTAGCGCAGTTCCGTCGCCTTGCCGCGGAATATCACGTAGGACAGCACCGAATAGCCGGCGATCATCGGCAACACGAAAAGTGTGCCTGCAAAGATGATGACCAGGCTTTCGGGCGCGCTGGCCGCCTCGTAGATGGTCAGCGTCTCGGGCACCACGTAGGGATAGAAGGAATAGGCCATGCCGAAAAAGCCCAGCGCAAAAAGGATGGTGGTTACCGTGAAGGGCGCCCAGGCAAGCCTGTCATCGGATTTGGGCATTTGACGGAGCAGCAGCCACAAAAGCACGATCAGCCCGCCGGCCATCAGCGGCAGCGGCATGAGAAGAAAGATCTCGGGCACTGAAAACCACTTCTCGAAGATGCGCGGGCTCACCAGCGGTGTGGCCAGCGAAATGGCGCCCATGCCGAGCACCACGCCCCAGATGCCGCCTCGTGACCAGCCTACCGCCTTGCGTTGCAACGCCCCGTCGGTTTTCAGGATGAGCCAGGTCGCCCCGATGAAGGAATAGGCCACCGTCAGGAACATCGCCGTCAAGAGCGAAAAGGCGAGGGTGAACCAGGTTATCTGGAGCCCCATCACATACATGCCCAGCATGTAGCCCTGGCTGAGCGATGTCATCAGGCTGCCGGCATGGAAGGCGTGATTCCAGCGTGCCTTGCGCTCGGGCGCGACCTTTGCGCGAAACTCGAATGCCACACCGCGCAGGATCAGCCCCACGAGCATCACCGCCACCGGCAGATAAAGCGCGGTCAGGATCGTGCCATGGGCGGCAGGGAAGGCCACCAGCAGGATGCCGATGGCCAACACCAGCCAGGTTTCATTTGCATCCCAGAACGGGCCGATGGAGGCGACCATCCTGTCCTTCTCATCGCCCTCGGCAAAGGGAAAGAGCAGCCCCACCCCCAGGTCGAACCCGTCAAGGCAGACATAGACGAGAATCGAAAGGCCCATCATCGCGGCAAAGGCCACGGGCAGCCAGATTTCGGGGTCTCCAAACAAGGTCATCATCGGGGATCACTCCGCAGGCAGCCGCGCGCCCATGCCGGGGCGCATCACGCCCGCGTCAGGCTTGGCAGCGCCCGTTTCACCGGCCTTGCGCGCAAGATGGAAGATGACGCTGATATAGGCCACAAGCAGCAGCACATAGATGGCAAGATAGACCGCAAGGGTGCTCGCTACCATGGCGGGGGGCACATCGGCCACCGCTTCGGCCGTGGTCATCACATTGGTGACAAGCCATGGCTGGCGGCCGATCTCGGTGGTGTACCAGCCCGCGAGGGTGGCCACCCAGCCGCTGAAACCGAAGGGCACCATCGCCCAGAGCATGGGCCGCGGCAGCGCCTCCACCCCCCGGCGGCGCCAGAGCATCATGCCCACGCCGACCCAGCTGACCAGCAGCATGGCCAGCCCGGTGCCCACCATCACGCGGAACGCGTAGAAGACAGGTGCCACCGGCGGGTGCAGCACCTCGCCCTTCTCGGTGACAAAATCGTTGAGCCCGGGCACCTCGCCGTCGAGCGAATGCGTCAGGATGAGTGAGGCCCCATGCGGGATAGCGATCTCGAAATGGTTCGTCCGCGCCGCCTCGTCGGGCACGGCAAAGAGCAGCAGGGGCACATTGCCGCCTGTCTCCCAGTTGCCCTCCATCGCCGCCACCTTGGCGGGCTGGTGCTCGAGCGTGTTGAGCCCGTGGAGATCCCCGACGAAAATCTGCACCGGGATCAGCAGGGCACCAAGGCTCAGCCCGGTCACCATCGCGGCGCGCACATCCGTGCCACGGTCATTGCGCAGCCAGCGGTAGGCGCTGATGCCCGCGAGCAGAAACGCCACGGTGAGACCGCTGGCCAGCAGCATATGCGCAAGACGGTAATGCATGGACGGGCTGAAAATGATCTCCAGCCAGTTGGTGGCATGAACCACCCCGTCACGCAGCTCGAACCCTGCGGGTGTGTGCATCCAGCTTGACAGCACCAGGATCCAGAACGCCGACATGGTGGTGCCGAAAGCCACCAGGAAAGTGGCCAGCGTGTGCAGCCAGCCGGGCACACGGCTTACCCCGAAGAGCATGATGCCGAGAAACACCGCTTCCAGAAAGAAGGCCGTCATGATCTCGTAGGCCAGAAGTGGCCCCGCCACATTGCCCGCAATTTCCATGAAGCCGGGCCAGTTGGTGCCGAACTGGAAGGACATGGTGATGCCGGAGACAACGCCGAGCGCGAAGCTGAGCGCGAAGATCTTCACCCAGAACCCATAGGCGCGCATCCATTTCCGATCACCCGACCGATTGAAGCGCAGCTTGAAATAAAGCAGCACCCAGCCCAGCGCGATCGTGATCGTGGGGAAGAGGATGTGAAAGGATATGTTGGCCCCGAACTGTATGCGGGAGAGCAAAAGCGTGTCCATTGAACTACTCAGACGGTTGTTTGGTGTGCTTACAGATAGGTGAAATCCCCCCGTTGTCACTTGTCTGCGACGGCGAACCGCAGCCTTGTGCCGCGGCAGCGCTCCGGGCCTCTCCAGGAGGGCAAGGCCCGGCAGGTAGCGGTTGAAAGCGCAGCGTCGCCTGCATACCTCAACGATGATATAGCGGATTTGACAAGACCGCGCGAACGAAACCCATGACGAAAGGATTTGATCAATGTCGGACAAAGAAGCCTATGAGCGCAAACTTGAAGCCAAGCTGGAAGAATGGCAGGCCGATATCGACAAGCTGCGGGCGCAGGCCAAGGAGGCCGGTGCAGATGCGCAAATCCGGTATCAGCAGCAGATCGACGAGCTTCGCAAATACCGCGATGACATGGAAGCCAGGCTTGCCGAGATGCGTGAGGCCCAATCGGCGGCGTGGACGGACATCAAGGGCGGTGTGGACAAGGCATGGGATGACATGTCCAAGGCCATGAAGGATGCGTGGAAGCGGCTGAGCTGAGCATCCGGGCGCGCAGGGGTGCGGGGGCCGTGAGCGCTCGATAGCTGTTCCGAGCGCGGCTGGCAGAAGCGAATCTGCTTTGCGTGACATACGAAAATTTCGATCTTTCGCAGCAGGGAAAGCCGCATGATACTGATGCGGTCAATTCTTGCATGTGGAAGGAAACGATCATGTCGCGACAGCCCTATACCTGTGACTGGGAGCAGCCCTTCAGCCCGGAAGAGTATCGCGCGCGCCGCGCGAAAGTGTCGGCCGCCCTGCAGGCGCAGGGTCTTGACGGGATCCTGCTCACGAATCCGGCCGATATCTACTACCTGACCGGCTATGACATGATCTGGTATCACCTGAGGTGCATGACATCCTGCTTCGTGCGGGCCGAGGACGGCGCGACCACGTTCTTCGACTCGCCCGCGCACCGGACCATGGTGGAGACGACGCCCGAGATCACGGACGTTGCCTGGATGTCCCGATTTGTCCCGAAGGACAATGCCGGCGAGATCGCCGATGCGCTGGCCGAACGGGGGATGAACGACCGCAAGATCGGGATGCAATTCTGGGGGTATTCGCCGCATCATGACACCCTGCGCATGGTTGAAACGGCGTTCAAGGCGCGCGGCATGACGGTCAGCGATGCGTCAAGCCTTGTCGAGCATATCCGGCTCTACAAATCGGATGAAGAGGTTGCCGTCATCCGGCAGGCGGCCGCCATTGCCGATCAGGCCATGACAGCCGCACGAAACATCATCGCACCCGGCGTGATGGAGACCGAGATTCAGGCCGAGATCATGGCCACGATGATGCGGGCCGGCGGGGGTGATCCCTCAATCCGCACGATGGTCGGATCGGGCACCCGTGCGGGCACCCATCACAGCCCCGCCCAGCATCGCCGCGTTGGCAATGACGAGCTTGTTTTCGTCGATTTCTGCGGCTGCCTGCATCGCTACCATGTCAATCTCAACCGCACCTTCGCGCTCGGGGAGGTGGATCACCGCTGGTATGATCTGATGGAAAGGGCCTCCGCCACGATCGACGCCATTGTCGAGCAGACCGGCCCCGGAGACCTTCTGAGCAAGGTGCAGAAGGTGGGTGACGCGGCCACCGATGCCAATGGACTGCGCGAGAATGTCTGGTTCATCGGCGGATATTCCCTTGGCATCTCGATGCCGCCTGACTGGGTGGGGGAGATCTGGGTCGATCCGCGTGCGGGCGCGCCGGATTTCGAGATGAAGCCCGGCATGGTGTTCAATTTCGAGGGCCAGTTCGACGATACCGAGAACTGGGCCGGCGGCTCCGGGGCGGCCTATATCGATTCACTGCTGGTGACGGAGACGGGGCTCGAAGTGCTCTCGTCGCTGCCGCGCACACTGGTGAAGGTCTGAAACCCCGAGGTGAGGAAAAGCCATGGCTGCTGATACGCTTGATGTCTTCTTTCACCCCGATGTGCTTTCCATGCGGTCGCCGGATGGGCTGTTCGAGCGGGTGCCCTCTCCGCTGCTGGATGTCCAGATTCCCTTTGCCGAAGGGCCTGACCGGATCGCCAATGTGCATTCGGTGATGTCGCGCGGCCCGTCCGCCGGACGCTTTCGCTGGCATGAGGGGCGCCATGCAACCGATGCGGAAATCCTGACCTTTCATACCGAACCCTATCTTGAGGAACTAAAGGCCGGCGATGTGGAAGGCAGGTGGTTCACCGATACCACCCATCTTCCGGCGGGCGGGCTCAAAGGCGTGCGCGCCGGTGCGGGCACGGCGCTGGCCGCGCTCGAGAACGTGATGGCCGAGGGGCCCGGCGGCAAGGGGCGTATGAGCTATGCGATTGTTCGCCCCCCCTCGCACCATGCGGCGGCCGATGTCGCCGATGGCTACTGCTTCCTGAACGGGGTTGCCATGGCCGCGCTGCAGGCACAGGCGAGGGGTCTTTCGCGGGTGGCCGTGGTCGATTGGGATGTGCATCACGGCAACGGGACACAGGAAGGCTTTTATGACCGCACCGATGTCCTGACGATCTCGATGCATATGAACCACGGCGCATGGTCACCGGCGTCGCATCCGCAGACCGGCGAGGTCGATGAGATCGGAACTGGCACCGGGACGGGCTACAACATCAACCTGCCCGTGCCTTTTGGCGCTGGAAATGGCGCCTATGAAGCGATGATGACCGAGATCGTGGTGCCGGCCTTGCGGGCCTACGGGCCGGACCTCATCATCGTCTCCAACGGGCAGGATGCCAGCCAGTTTGATCCGAACGGGCGTAACCTGTTGAATCTGAAAGGGTTTCATCGCCTCGCCGATATCGTGGCGCGCGCCGCTGAAGAGCTTTGCGATGGCCGGCTGCTGATCGTGCAGGAAGGGGGTTACAATGTGGCCTATACCGGCTTTTGCGCCTATGCCACGGCACTGGGCTTTCTCGGGCAGCCGCTTGATCTGGATGATCCATTGGGTTTCTACCCAGAAGATCCGGCGCTGGCACGCGCGACGGTGGACGCGTTGATCGCGCGCCACCCCCTGCTCGATGCACAGGGAGCGTGGAAGAACCCCGCGGGCTAATGTTCGTCACCTGACACAAGAAGCCCTCTGGCGGCGTCGAGCCCCTGGCCGACGGTCGCCGATGTTTCCCATGGCCCGGAACAGCCGCGTAGCGGCCCGGGCCGCGCCCGACCTCCCCCCGGGAGGGCGCCTTGC
>SLDH01000376.1 GCA_007125415.1 Roseovarius sp. | reverse complement strand
GATACCTTAACGGGCTGCTGAAAAAGTGGCCGATTGCCCCCTCCAGGCGTCCTGAGCCGTAGAACCGTTCCGCGCCACGCCTGCCCCACTGTCTCGCCCGGGCGACCAGCCGGGGCGGCGGTAAGGAGGATCAGAAAACTGCCCGGGGGCAGTTTTCCCGACGAACACCCTCCTGTCGGGGTAGCGACGGAGTAAAGCGAGCAGTCTCCCTCACTTTCGCGGCCTTGGTTCGTTCTTCTGCAGCCTGATCGCGCCAGCGTCAGGCGCGCAGGCGTTCGCCCTTGGGATCAAAAGGCGGCTCGTGCAGGATACGCGCCTTGTGCGGACGGCCCAGCACCATCACCTCGACCTCATCGCCCGGCTCGGCTGTGCCGTATTTCACATAGCCCAGCGCAAGGCTCATCCCCACGGTATAGCCATAGGTGCCCGAGGTGACGCGCCCGATACCTTCATCGTTGCGGAAAATCGGCTCGCCGCCCGTGGCATCGGCGTTCGAGGCGCTCACATCGGCCTCGTCAAGATGCATCAGAACGAGGATTTCGCGCGGATCGGCTTCCATGGCCTTGGCGGCTGCATCCTTGTGAAGGAACTCCTTGCCCATCTTGCACAGCGGTTTGAATCCCACCTCATGGGGGAAATATTCGGGCGAATACTCGCGGCTCCAGGAGCCATAGCCCTTCTCGACCCGCATCGACATGAGCGCCCGCGCGCCCACCGGGCCCGCGCCGAATTCGCGCCCCGCCTCCAGCAGCGCCGCATAGAGCTTTTCCTGATCCTCGGTGGCGCAATGCAATTCCCAGCCCAGATCGCCGGTAAAGCTCACCCGCAGCGCCAGACAGCGCACCCCCGCCAGATCGACCATCGCCGAGCGCATGAAGGGCATGTCCTCGGTGGCCAGCGAATGGTTGGTCAGCCGCTGCAGGATCTCGCGGGATTTCGGCCCGGCCACGTTGAATCCGCACATCGCCTCGGTGTGGCTTTCGAATGTGGTGCCCTCGGGCAGCGGCACCATGTCGAAAAAGCGCTTGTGATAGCGCTCGGCCATGCCCGAGGAGACGACCCAGAATTCATCTTCGGCCACGCGCGTCACCGTGGCATCTCCGGCAATGCCGCCGCGCACCGAGATGAGCGGCGTGAGGCAGGAGCGGCCCACGGATTTGGGCATGTTGTTGGCGAAAACCGCGTTCAGCCAGTCTTCGGCCCCTGCCCCCTTCACCCGGTATTTCGCGAAGTTGGAGATGTCGATGATGCCCGCGCGCTCGCGCAGCATGCGGCATTCCTCGCCCACCGGCCCCCACCAGTTTTGCCGGGTGAACCCGTTGGTGTCCTCGGTGCCTGGCTCACCTGCGAACCATTGCGGATGCTCCCAGCCGTAGTTGAGCCCGAACACCGCGCCCATCGACTTCTGCATTGCGTATACGGGGCGGGTGCGCAGCGGGCGGCCCGCTGCACGCTCCTCATTGGGGTAATGAATGGCAAAACGATGCGCATAGACATCCGCCACCTTGGCCTTGACGAAAGCCCTGTCATTGGCCCAGAGGCCGAAGCGCGCGATATCCCAGGGGAACATGTCATAAAGCATTTCCCCCTCGATGATCCACTGCGCCACCATGAGCCCCATCCCCGCCGACTGGCTGAAGCCCGGGATGATCCCGCCGCACATGAAATAGTTTTTCAGCTCCGGCACCGGCCCCAGAATCACGTTGCTGTCGGGCGACCAGATCATCGGGCCGTTGATCACCCGCTTGACCCCCGCCTCGGCGGCGGCCGGCACACGGTCCATCGCGCGCATGACATTCTCCATGATCCGGTCGAGATCATCGGCGAAAAGGTCATGTGCGAAATCGAGCGGCGTGCCCTTCTCGGCCCAGAAGCGCAAATCCCTCTCATAGGCCCCGATCAGCAGGCCCTTGCCCTCCTGGCGCAGGTAATATTCGCCATCCCGGTCGGCGACCGAGGGCAGACGCCTGTCCATCGCCTCGATCTCGGGCATCGCTTCGGTCACGAAATACTGGTGCTCGGTGGGTTGCAGCGGCACCTCGATCCCCGCCAGCGCCGCCACCTCGCGCCCCCAGAGGCCGGCGGCATTGATCACCCACTGCGTCTCGATATTGCCCTTCGGGGTCTCGACCGTCCATGTGCCATCGGGCTTCTGTTTTGTGCCCGTAACCGGCGTGAAGCGGTAGATCGCCGCCCCCCGCTGCCGTGCGCCCTGCGCATAGGCATTGGTCACACCCGATGGGTCCACATTGCCGCCATTGCTTTCCCACATGATGCAGCGGATACCGTCGTAATTCACCAGCGGATGTTTCTCCTCGGCCTCCTCACGGCTGATCTCGTGAAAATCCATGCCGTAGAGCCTGGCTTTCGCGGCCTGAAGCTTCAACTGGTGCTCGCGCGCCTCGGTTTGCGCCAGATAGAGCGACCCGGGCTGGAACACGCCGCAACTCTGTCCCGTCTCGGCCTCGAGCTCGTTATAGAGATTCATCGTGTAATGCTGGATGCGGCTGATATTGGCGCTGTCATGCAGCCCGTGGATATTGGCCGCCGCGTGCCAGGTGGAGCCCGAGGTAAGCTCGTCGCGCTCCAGGAGGACGACATCTTTCCACCCCAGCTTGGTGAGATGATAGAGGATCGAGCAGCCGATCACGCCGCCGCCGATCACAACTGCCTGTGCATGGGTTTTCATTTGATTGGTCCCTATAACCTGATCTGCCTACCATAGCCGCCTGCTGACGCCGGCAGGCCGTGCTTTGCGACACCATATGTCGGACATCACCAAAATGATGCGCGGATTTGCGACAGGGCGCTCCGGATTCGCGCAGGGCCATACTTGATTTGCGACACAAGCCGTCGCACACAAGACAGCGGCAAGAAGTCCCCTGCCCGACAAGAGCCCGAACGGCACAGCCGAACACAGCACAAGGGAGAGCACAGATGAAAACCACCACCCGCGTCGCCGTGATCGGCGGAGGTGTCGTCGGCGCCTCCGTGCTCTATCACCTGACCAAGCTCGGCTGGTCGGATGTGATGCTCATCGAACGCTCGGACCTGACCAGCGGCTCCACCTGGCACGCGGCGGGCGGGTTTCACACGCTCAACGGCGATACCAACATGGCCGCCCTGCAGGGCTATACGATCAAGCTCTACAAGGAACTCGAGGAACTCACAGGCATGTCCTGCGGGTTGCACCATGTGGGCGGCATCACCCTTGCCGACAATCGCGACCGGATGGACATGCTGCTCGCCGAGCGCGCCAAGCATCGCTACATGGGGCTCGAGACCGAGATCGTTGGCCCCGAAGAGATCCGCAAGATCGCCCCCGTCACCAACACCGAAGGCGTGATCGGTGCGCTTTATGACCCGCTCGACGGGCATCTGGATCCTTCCGGCACCACCCATGCCTATGCGAAAGCCGCGCGCATGGGCGGGGCCAGCATCGAAACCCATTGCAAGGTGATCGAGACCAACCCGCGCCCCGATGGCACCTGGAACGTGGTGACCGAGAAAGGCACCGTGCATGCCGAGCATGTGGTCAATGCCGCCGGTCTCTGGGCGCGCGAGGTGGGGGCGATGGCAGGGGTTTTCGTGCCCATCTACCCGATGGAACATCAATATCTGGTCACCGAGGAAGTCCCCGAGATCGCGCAGATCATCGACGCGGGCGGCGAGCATCCGCATGTGATGGACCCGTCGGGCGAGAGCTATCTGCGCCAGGAGGGCCGTGGCCTCTGCATCGGGTTCTACGAACAGCCCTGCCGCGCCTGGTCGGTCGAGGGTACGCCCTGGGAGTTCGGCCATGAGCTTCTGCCCGATGATTTCGACAAGATCGAGGACAGCATCGCCTTTGCCTATCGCCGCTTTCCGGCGCTGGAGCGCGCGGGCATCAAATCGGTCATTCATGGCCCCTTCACCTTCGCCCCCGATGGCAACCCGCTGGTGGGGCCCGTGCCCGGCCTGCGCAATTACTGGTCCGCCTGCGGCGTGATGGCGGGCTTCAGCCAGGGGGGCGGCGTGGGGCTGATGCTGGCGCAATGGATGGTCGAGGGCGAATGCGAGCGCGACGTGAGCGCCATGGACGTGGCCCGCTATGGCGACTGGATCACCCCGGGCTATACCCTGCCCAAGGTGATCGAGAACTATCAGAAGCGCTTTTCCGTCTCCTATCCCAACGAGGAACTGCCCGCCGCCCGCCCCTTCCGTCAGACCCCCATGTACGACATTTTCGACCGGCTGGGCGCGGTCTGGGGGCATCAATTCGGGCTCGAAGTGGTCAATTACTTCGCCGAAGGGGATGAGCCGCGATTTGAGACCCCCTCTTTCCGCCGTTCCAACGCATGGGGCGCCACGGCGCGCGAGGTCCGCGCGGTGCGCGAGGCCGCGGGCATCAACGAGGTGCATAATTTCGGCAAATATCTCGTGAGCGGCGCGCAGGCGCGCTCCTGGCTTGACCGGATCATGGCCGGGCGCATCCCCCAGCCGGGCCGCATCTCGCTTACCCCGATGCTGAGCCCCAGGGGCCGGCTGATAGGCGATTTCACCGTCTCCTGCCTCAATGACGACACGTTCCAGCTGACCGCCTCCTACGGGGCGCAGGCCTATCACATGCGCTGGTTCCAGCAGAACGAGGCGCAGGGCGTCTCGGTGGAAAACATCTCGGACCGGCTCAATGGCTTCCAGATCGCCGGGCCACGGGCGCGCGATGTCCTGGTGGCCGCAGGCGGTAACGCGCTGAGCGACATGCGTTTTCTCGACGTGCGCAGCGCGCATCTCGGGCCGGTC
>SLDH01000140.1 GCA_007125415.1 Roseovarius sp. | reverse complement strand
TCCTGCAGGAGCGCGGCTTGTCCGGACGCATCGATGCAGTTGCTGAACATTTCAAAACCCCTGACGTTCAGGCTGGGCTTTGGCGGGGTCTTTTCCGGTTTCATTCTCTCTCCATCCCTTATTTGGAGCAAATTTGCAAAATCAGGTGGTTGCCGATGCTTGCAGGCCCACAATCGCCTGCCTATATAGCCTCCGAACAGCGGATCGCCCCCGGCGATCTGCGATGCCGTTCGGAGCCTTGATGCCATAACGGGTCGAGGAGCCGCATAATCGCCTTAATCGAGAAGGGATCGAAAACATGGCCAAAGTCATCGGTATTGACCTCGGAACCACCAACAGTTGCATTGCCATCATGGATGGCAGCCAGCCACGCGTCATCGAAAACTCCGAAGGCGCGCGCACGACGCCCTCCATCGTCGCCTTCACGGATGATGAACGTCTTGTCGGCCAGCCGGCCAAACGTCAGGCCGTCACCAACCCGACGAATACGGTTTTTGGCGTGAAACGCCTGATCGGTCGCCGGGTGGATGATCCTGATCTCGCCAAGGACAAGAAGAACATGCCGTTCAGCGTGATCGACGGCGGCAATGGCGATGCCTGGGTCGAAGCACAGGGTGAGAAATATTCCCCCAGCCAGATTTCGGCCTTCATCCTCGGCAAGATGAAGGAAACCGCCGAGAGCTATCTCGGCGAAGAGGTGAGTCAGGCGGTCATCACCGTGCCTGCCTACTTCAACGACGCTCAGCGTCAGGCCACCAAGGATGCCGGCAAGATCGCGGGCCTCGAGGTGCTGCGCATCATCAACGAGCCGACAGCGGCGGCACTTGCCTATGGTCTCGACAAGGAAAACACCCACACGATCGCTGTCTATGATCTTGGCGGCGGCACGTTCGACGTGACGATCCTGGAGATCGACGATGGTCTCTTCGAAGTGAAGTCCACCAATGGGGACACATTCCTTGGCGGGGAAGATTTCGACATGCGGATCGTCAACTACCTCGCAGGAGAGTTCAAGAAAGAGCATAATGTCGATCTGACCCAGGACAAGATGGCGCTTCAGCGCCTGAAGGAGGCCGCCGAGAAGGCCAAGATCGAACTGTCCAGCTCGAGCCAGACCGAAATCAACCAGCCGTTCATCTCCATGGGCGCTAATGGCCAGCCTCTGCACATGGTCATGAAGCTCACCCGGGCCAAGCTGGAAAGCCTTGTGGGCGATCTGATTCAGTCATCCCTCAAGCCGTGCAAGGCCGCGCTCAAGGATGCGGGCATTTCGGCCGGCGACATTGACGAGGTTGTGCTGGTCGGCGGGATGACCCGCATGCCGAAGGTGGTCGAGGAAGTGACCAAGTTTTTCGGCAAGGAGCCGCACAAGGGTGTCAACCCTGATGAGGTGGTCGCCATGGGTGCTGCCATTCAGGCCGGTGTTTTGCAGGGCGACGTGAAAGACGTGGTTCTGCTCGATGTGACACCGCTGAGCCTCGGGATCGAGACGCTGGGGGGTGTGTTCACACGCCTGATCGACCGCAATACCACGATCCCCACGAACAAGAGCCAGATTTTCTCGACAGCCGAGGACAACCAGAGCGCCGTGACGATCCGCGTCTTCCAGGGGGAGCGGGAGATGGCTGCCGACAACAAGATCCTCGGCCAGTTCAACCTTGAGGATATTCCGCCCGCGCCCCGTGGCATGCCACAGATCGAGGTGACCTTCGACATCGATGCCAACGGTATCGTTTCGGTGTCTGCCAAGGACAAGGGAACGAACAAGGAGCAGAAGATCACCATCCAGGCTTCCGGCGGTCTCAGCGAGGAAGACATCGAAAAGATGGTCAAGGATGCCGAAGAAAACGCGGAAGCCGACAAGGAGCGTCGGTCTCTCGTCGAAAGTCGGAACCAGGCCGAAAGCCTCATCAACTCGACCGAGAAGTCGATCGAGGAGCATGGCGACAAGGTGGATCCGACCACTATCGAGGCGATCGAACTGGCCATTTCAGCCCTCAAGGACGATCTGGAAAAAGACGACGTCACCGCCGACAAGATCAAGGCCGGCATCCAGAACGTGACCGAGGCGGCGATGAAGCTGGGCGAAGCGATCTACAAGGCACAAGCCGAGGAAGCAGATGACGAGCCTCGGGCTGCCGACGAGCCCGGAAACGATTCCGATGATGACATCGTCGATGCCGATTTCGAGGATCTCGACGACAACAAACGCGCCTGAGGCAATTGAGGGAACGGCGGGGCCGGTCTGATCGGATCGGACCGGCCCTGAGCGTTTCCGCAACAGGAGGTCTTTCATGGCCAAACGTGATTACTACGAAGTGCTCGGCCTCTCCAAAGGTGCCTCGGCGGAAGACATAAAGAGAGCCTATCGCACCAAGGCGAAAGAGCTGCATCCCGACCGTAACAAGGATAACCCGAAAGCGGAAAGCCAGTTCAAGGAAGCGGGCGAAGCCTATGACGTCCTGAAGGACGCCGACAAGAAAGCAGCCTATGACCGCTTCGGTCATGCCGCTTTCGAGGGGGGCATGGGCGGTGGCCGAAACGGGCCGCGCCCCGGTGCCGGTTTCGGAAATCAGGGCGATTTCGCGAGCGCCTTTTCGGATGTGTTCGATGATCTTTTCGGCGATTTCATGGGTGGCCCGCGCGGCGGTACGCGCCAGCGGGCAAGCCGCGGGGCCGACCTGCGATACAACCTGCGCGTGACGCTTGAAGAGGCCTATTCCGGCCTGCAGAAATCGATCTCGATTCCAACATCCGTGAGTTGCACGGCCTGCAACGGGACCGGCGCTGAAGGCGGTGCCGAACCTGTCACCTGCCCCACCTGCTCGGGCATGGGCAAGGTGCGCGCGCAACAGGGTTTCTTCACCGTCGAACGCACCTGCCCGACGTGCTCGGGCACCGGCCAGATCGTCAAGAACCCCTGCAAGGTTTGCGCCGGCCAGGGCCGGGTCCAGAAAGAGCGCGCCCTGAGCGTCAACATCCCCGCAGGTGTCGAGACCGGAACCAGGATCAGGCTTGCCGGTGAGGGCGAAGCGGGCATGCGCGGCGGCCCTGCGGGCGATCTCTATATCTTCATCGAAGTAACGCCCCATGAGCTTTTCGAGCGGGATGAACTCAATCTCTATTGCCGCGTGCCCGTGTCGATGGCGAAAGCCGCTCTGGGCGGAGATATCGAGGTGCCCACCATCGATGGTGGCCGCAGCCGCGTGAAGATCCCGGCCGGGAGCCAGTCGGGTCGTCAGATGCGTCTGCGCGGCAAGGGTATGCCAGCGCTGCGCGGCGCGGGGCATGGGGACATGTTCATCGAACTCGCGGCGGAAACCCCGGTCAATCTCACAGCTCGACAGAAGGAGCTTCTGGAAGAGTTCGAGGCGCTTTCAGAAGACAACAACCCCGAAGGCAAGAGCTTTTTCTCGTCGGTCAAGAGCTTCTGGGACAGCATGAAGAGCTGACCGGCCGATCTTAACCCTTCGCTAACCCGGTTTGGGCAAACTCGGGGCATGACCCATGCACATGCCTTCTCAGAGATTGCCCTGCCGCTATTTGCATCCGATGAGGCGACGGCGGCGCCTCAGGCCGCCGTTGGCCTTAGCCAGCCCTCCTACATTCGCGATCACAGGCAGCGGCTACGTTCACGGTTTCTGGAGGGTGGCGCGCAGGCGATGCCGGATTACGAATTGCTGGAACTGGTTCTTTTCCGGGCGATCCCGCGGCGGGATGTCAAACCGCTGGCACGCGCGCTTCTGGACCGGTTCGGCGATTTCAACGCGGTGATCTCAGCCCCTGCAGATCAACTCTTGCAGGTGAGCGGGATCGGTGACGCGGTGCTATGCGAATTGAAGATCATCGAGGCCGCCGCGCACCGCCTCGCACGGTGCCGGGTGATGCAGCGCCCGGTGATTTCATCCTGGGATGCGGTGCTCGACTATTGCCAGACCACCATGGCACATCGGGACAGCGAGCAGTTTCGCATCTTCTTTCTGGATCGCAAGAATGTGCTGATCGCCGATGAGGAACAGGCGCGCGGCACAGTGGATCATGTTCCGGTCTATCCGCGTGAGGTGGTGAAACGCGCCCTGCAACTCAACGCCTCGGCGCTGATCCTCGTGCACAATCATCCTTCAGGCGATCCGACACCTTCACAGGAGGATATCACGATGACCCGCAAGGTGCAGGACGCTTGCGAGGCACTCGGGATCACGCTGCATGATCACATCATCGTCGGGAAATCATGCGAGTTGAGCTTCCGGTCCTCCGGCTTTCTCTGACGGATGGCCTTCGGCGGCGTACCACTCCACAGGAAATGTCCTTGTCGCTCTGCTATCGGACCCAGACCTCCACCCTGCGGTTCACCTGTCGGCCCCATTCGGTATCATCACAGGCCATGGGCATTGCCTCGCCAAAGGCGATCGCCTCGATGTCGATACGGGTAAGGTTCGCGGTTTCCGCCGCCCGGGTCACCGCATCGCGGACCGCATCGGCGCGGCTCTGTGCGATCCTCAGATTGCCATCGGCCGGCCCCTGAGAATCGCTGAACCCAACGAACACAAGCCTGCGCATATCATATTGTCCTAGCTCCATCGCCTTGGCCAGTTGCAGGACATTAGACCGCGATTGCGCATCCAGACGGGCAGATACGGGCTCGAAGCGGAATGTCGTGGTCAGCCGTTTGAGCGGGGCAAGCGTCTCGACCATCTGTTGCAGCTGGGCAAGGCTGATATCCGGACCTGCGCGCAGAATGGCATTGGCGAAGCGATCTCCCTGCGCATTGATCTCGATCTCTTCGGGCG
>SLDH01000214.1 GCA_007125415.1 Roseovarius sp. | reverse complement strand
CGTTCGAGATCAGCTCGATGGCCAGGAAGATCCCCAGAACAACCGCGCTCGAATAGGGGAAATTGGTCAGGATCATACCCCCAAGCACCATCGAGATCACCCCGGCGAGGATCAGAAACCCGCGCGCCCCCGCGGCCATCGGTGTCAAGGCGATGGCAATGCGGAAGACCCCGATGATCAGCATCAGCACGCCGACGATGAAGGTCAGCTTCAGAATGCCCTCGAGCGGATGGGTGATCAGGTTGACCCCGAACACCGTGATCAGGCCCCCGAGCAGCAGCGCCCAGATGCGCGCACCCCAGCCCTGATCCTGAAAGGCGGTCAGCAGCATCAGGATGCCGATGGCCGCGAACATGTAGCCTGCAAGCAGGTTTGCGGTGATCGTCGCGGCGAAGGGGTTTGCCAGCGCCACGAGACCCGCGACGACGGACAGGATGCCAACGATCAGCCAGAGCAACCAGTTCTTCATGTCTTACTCCAGTTCTTTCTTCAAAGGCGCCGCCGCTCGGACATATCATCCCGTGAACCGCTGCGCCGGTTCCACCGTCAGGTCTTTGGTGCCTCGTCCGTGCCCGGCTTGTCTTTCTTGTCGTGCAACTGCTTGAACACATAGAGCGGAAGCAGGATCGATGCGATCAGGCTGCCCAGCCAGACCAGAAGCGTTGCGGCCAGCCAGTTCGAGATGCCGCCGATTTCCATGCCATCCATGACCGAGGCGGTGATAAAGAGCCCGACAAAAATGGTGACCAGTGCGATCCCGCCCATGAGTTGCGGAAAGCTCTTCATGGAAAGCCTGGTGATCAACGGCCCCAGAATGGTCTGCACGAGCGAAAAGATCGCCACAGCAAGCAAGAAGGCCAGCGGACCGATGCTGAATCCGGGCAGAAGCAGCGCAGCGATGAGGAGCCCGATCGCGTTTGCAAGAAGATAGGCGGCTGTGGAAATCAGGAAACGGATCATGCAGCGTCCTCCTACTTGCACTCTTTGAGCGAGTGCTACGCGATAAACCGGGCGCTGGCAACTATTCAGTGCCACACCGCCGCAGGGGCGCGGCCATCGCTGCCTGCCTCAGGTGCCGCAGAAGGTCTGCCGGACCACCTCATGCGGCTCGGGCGGGCGGGTGAGGTCCGCTGCGCCGGGCTGCGGCTCGTAAGGGTGTGCGAGCACGCGGTTGAGCCGTTCGAAGGGCGCAAAATCGCCGTCCACCGCGGCCGCGATCATCTCCTCGATCCGGTGATTGCGCGGAATGAAAACCGGGTTTGCGGCGCGCATGAGCGCGTCCGGATCCGCCTCCGAACCCAGCCGTTTGCGCCAGCGGGCCTCCCAGGCATCAAACGCGGCCGGATCAAGAAACTGGTCGCGTGCGCCGCCATCCACGAGCGCGCGGAACGTGTTGGTGAAATCGGCGCGCCCCTCGGCCATGGCCGTGAGCAGGTCCGTGATCAGCGGCTCATCCCCGGCGGTGGCCTCGGCCAGCCCGATCTTGCGGCCCAGAAGCTGCCGCCACCGCTCGGTGATCTGCGCAGGCATCGCATGGATGATCTGTGTGAAGCTCTCCACCGCTTTTTCCTCGTCGGGCATGAGCAGCACGAGCGCGGAGGCCAGTTGCGCCATGTTCCAGACGATCACATTGGGCTGATTGGAAAAGGCATAGCGCCCGTGGCTGTCGATGAAGCTGTAGACCTGATCGGGATGATACTGGTCCATGAAGGCGCAGGGGCCATAGTCGATGGTCTCACCGGAAATGGTGGTGTTGTCGGTGTTCATCACCCCGTGGATGAAGCCCAGCGACATCCATTGCGCGATGAGCCGCGCCTGCCGGTCGCAGACCGCGCGCAGCAGGTCTTCGGGGCCCTTGGCCTCGGGATCATGGCGCTCGATCGCATAATCCAGCAGTGCGCGTAGCGCCGGCTTGTCGCGCCGTGCGGCAAAGAACTGAAAGGTGCCGACGCGGATATGGCTGGCGGCCACCCGGGTCAGCACCGCACCGGGCAGCGCGCCCTGTTCGCGATAGACACGCTCGCCAGTGCTGACGGCGGCCAGCGCCCGGGTTGTCGGCACGCCCAGCGCATGCATCGCTTCCGAGACGACATATTCCCGCAGGACCGGGCCGAGCCACGCGCGGCCGTCGCCCTGGCGCGAATAGGGCGTGGGGCCGGAGCCCTTGAGCTGGATATCCACGCGCGCGCCCGAGGGGGTGCGCACTTCTCCCATCAGGATGGCGCGCCCATCGCCCAGTTGCGGGGTAAAGCCGCCGAACTGATGCCCGGCATAGACCTGCGCCAGCGGGTCGGCCCCCTCGGGCAGGGTATTGCCGGCAAAGAGCGGGGCAAGCGCCTCTTCATCGGCCGCCATGATCCCGAGGCTTTCTGCCAGCGCGTGATTGAAGGCGATGAGTTCAGGCGTCTTCACCGGCACGGGGCTGAGCCGTGTGTAAAAGCTCGAGGGCAGGCGACCGTAGCTGTTATCGAAGGGAATATTGAGTGTCATGCCCGTCATATAGGCGGTCGGAGCCGACGCGTCAGGAGCAGCGGGCGCGCGTTATGGGAAAAAAGCGCTTTCGTGTAGAATTCGAGCGTCGCGCTGTCATCCGGATCAACCCTGACATGCAGGGCCTTGAGCCCGGCGGCTGAAAGGGCACGCGGCAGGCTGCCCAGGATTTCCGCGCCGATGCCGCGCCCGCGCACACTGGCGCGGATGTAGAGATCGTCAATCACCGCGTCGAGCCCGCCCAGCGCGAGCGACCAGCCAAAGCTGACCGCAACATAACCGATAGGCGCGCGGGCGGGGCCGATGAGATAGATCGCTCCGTGCGGTGCACCCTCAAGCAGCGGGGCGAGAGCGGCCTGCCTTTCCGCCTCGCTCTGCGTCAGCCCCTGTTCGGTCTGACAATCGGCGACAAGGCGCGACAGGCGCTCGAGATCGTCGGGCTTTGCCAGGGTCAGCGCGGTCATGGATTGAAAGGCCCTTTCGGTTCAGGCGCGGGCCAAGGCAGCGCGCGAGGGGCGCCGCGTGCCGCTCAGCCCAGTTTGCGCAGCCGCTTGAAGAGGCTCGATGTATCCCAGCGCCCGCCGCCCATCTTCTGGACATCCTTGTAGAACTGATCAACGAGCGCCGTCACCGGCAGCGAAGCGCCGTTTTCATCGGCGGTGGACAGACAGATCCCGAGATCCTTGCGCATCCAGTCCACCGCGAATCCGTGGTCGAAATCATCGTCGAGCATCGTCTCGTAGCGGTTCGACATCTGCCAGCTTCCGGCCGCGCCCTGGCTGATCACCTCGATCACGTCGCGCCCGTCGAGCCCCGCCTTTTCGGTGAAATGCAGCGCCTCGGAGAGCCCCTGCACCAGCCCGGCAATGGCGATCTGGTTGGCCATCTTGGTAAGCTGACCGGCACCGCTTTCGCCGATGCGCCGACAGATCCGCGCATAGATCTGCAGGATGGGCTCGGCCGCTGCGAAGGCCTCTGCATCGCCGCCGCACATGATGCCCAACTGCCCGTTCTCGGCCCCCGCCTGGCCGCCCGACACCGGCGCGTCGATGAAGCGCAGCCCCGCCTCTTTTGCCTGGGCGTAAAGCTCATGCGTGACCTTGGCCGACACGGTTGTGTGATCCACGAAGCTGGCCCCTGGTGTCATCCCTGCGAAGGCCCCATCGGGGCCGAGGCAGACGCTGCGCAGATCGTCATCATTGCCCACGCAGGCCATGACGAATGCGGCATCCGCCGCCGCTTCGCGCGGGCAGGGCGCGTGTCGTCCCCCATGCTGAGCGACCCATGCTTCGGCCTTGGCCGCTGTCCGGTTATAGACGCAGACATCATGTCCCGCCGCTTGCAGATGCCCCGCCATGGGATAGCCCATCACGCCCAGACCCAGAAATGCCAGTTTCGCCATCGGCTCATCGCCCCCATTGTCTCATCAGCGTTTTCTGACTATCCCCGCAGCCATATGCAAGGAAAAAGGCGGCTATGCATATGGTGGTGGTGTTTCGATGGCTGGTTTGGATCACGGGCGGGCTGGTGCTGATCGGCGTGCTTGCCATCGGTGTGATCTACTACCTGCTGTCGCGCAGCCTGCCCGATTACGACCGGACGCTCAGCGTGCCGGGGATCAGTGCGCCGGTTGAGATCATCCGCAACAATTCCAACGTGCCGCATATCTTCGGGCAGCAGGATGAGGATGTGTTCTTCGGCCTCGGCTATGCCCATGCGCAGGACCGCCTGTGGCAGATGACGATCCTGCGGCGCACCGCGCAGGGCCGGCTTTCAGAGGTGTTCGGCACGCGCACCCTGCAGACGGATACGGTGCTTCGACGCTTTGATCTCTATGCGCTTTCGCGCGCATCGGTGGCGGTGCAGGACGATCGGACACGCGCGGCACTCGAGGCCTATGCGGCGGGTGTGAATGCGCGGCTGGCGGAGATCAACGAGGATGCGCTGGGCAGGGGCGCGCCCGAGATGTTCATCTTCTCCAATCCGATCGCGCCGTGGCAACCGGCGGACTCCATTGCCATCGTGAAGCTCATGGGCGTGCAGTTGAGCTCGCATCTGCAACGGGAGGTGCTGACCGCGCGGGTGTCGCTGGCGCTGGATGATCCTGCGCGCATCGATGATATCCTGCCCCGTGCGCCCGGCAGCGGCATCGCGGCTCTGCCGGAATATGCCAGCTTCTGGGACCGGGATATCGGGTATGATGTGGCGCGCGGCGCGCCATTGGACGATCCGCTCTCGCCTTTCAAGCCGCTGGAGCTTGCCGGCGCGTCGAATGTCTGGGCGGCAGCGCCCAGCCGTTCGGCCACGG
>SLDH01000135.1 GCA_007125415.1 Roseovarius sp. | reverse complement strand
GAGCCAAAACCATGACCATCGCCATCCCCTCCGACACGACCCGCATCTTCATCGACCGCACCCGCTTTGTGCAGGCCATGAGTACCGCCGCGCTGCAGCGCCATCTCAATGACCAGAGCCTCAACGCCGAGGTCTTCGAGATGGCAGGCCGGATTGGCATCGACTGCCTGACCATCGAGCTGGCGGATGTCGTCCCGGTCCTGAAACAGCATGGGCTGATCTGAGCCCACGCACACTACCATCCCCCGCCCCATCCGGAGAATGACCATGCCACGCCGCACCAAAAGCTACCCGAACGCCCAGCGCGATGCGCTTCTATTAGACATCGCCGAGCGCCACCTGTTTCTCGAAACCCTCGAGACGCGCAATTCCGACGCGCTTGATTTCCACGACACCTCGGACTGGGCCATCCGCTCTGCGCTGGAGGCGGCGTTCGAGGCTGGCCGCCGCGCGGGCGCGGGCCCTATCGATACCCAATCCTGAAAGGACATTTCCATGACGGCCATGACGACAATCCGGATCAACCACGATGCCCTGCCGCGCGAATTCGACCGCAGCCGCCCCGATATTGTGGCCGAGGTCATCCAGACCGCGCTGCGCGAGGCGGGGGTGAGGGCCGACGCCATGGACGGGGCCGCGTCTCTCAGGATCGACCTGCCGACAGTGCAGCTGGCCAAGGCCAGCGCCGTGCTGGTTGACCTGAAACTGATCTGAGGGGCTGTACCATGAGCACGCGTGCACAGATCGCCATCCAGATCGGGCCCGAGGAATGGGCGCACACGTACGTGCATTATGACGGGTACCCGTCGTATATGTTGCCCGCGCTGGCCCCATGGACGCCCGAGGACATTCTCGCGGCAAAGGAAATCCGTCAGGTCCGTGCCGACGGTATCGAAGCTTTCGACAATCCCCGTGACCCGATCCTTCTGCCGCGCCCGACGCGCCAGTTCTGCCATCTCTATCTCTGGCTTGCCGGTTCATGGGTCGAGGTCAATCCCGATGCCGAGTGATCCTCCAAATCCGAAAGGTGCCTGCCATGCCTGATCTGTCTCTCAACTGTCTGTCAGAAGGCGAAACCCTCGACCATATCGTTCGCCGCAACTGCGCCATCGGCTTCGACCTGCGCTTCTGTCGCAGCGTGGCGATCAGCCCTGACGACCGCGATACCGAGACCTGTGATCCGACCGAGGCCGACTTCGCCACGCTCTATGCCCTGACCGATCTGGGCGAGGCCATCGCCATCCATGATGCCGAGCTGACCAGCGCCGGAGCGGATGAGGTCGCCGCTGTCGCCCGCGCCTTGTTTGTCGCGCTCGTCAACGCGCGTCGCGACCCGCCTGATGCCGCCCAGCGCTTTGATGCCGAACAGGCCGCGCTGATCGATCCGGACCGAATTTCCTGACCCACCGCAGTACGATCATAAAGCCATGAAATTGCTCAGATTTGCCTACGATAAACGGGGCGCTCGAGCGATTGTCATCGCACGCAAACGATGCAACTCACTAAAAGGAACCCCAGCCATGACCACGCCCGCCATCCTGCCCAGCCGCAACCCCGACTACGGGTTCTTCGGCACTCTGACCACCTGTCCGGAACGCGACCGGCGCAGCGTGGAGGTCTGGGTGCTGGCCGCGACCCTGATCGCTAAAGCCGTCCGCGCCACCACCGAGGAAGAGATGATCGGCATTCGTGACTTTCTGGACAGCCGGATGGGCCGCCATTTCGCCGATGATGTTGTGGGCAACATGGTGGGCTGCAAGATTGACAGCGAGACTGCGATCAAATCCGCTATCCGCCGCTGGCAGGACTGGCGCATCTCGCGCCAGCTTGAGCGCGACGAAGGCATCCCCGAAGGCCTGCCATATCTGACCGGCTGGGTTCAGCATTTCGCCATCGCGGCAAGCATGGCTGAGAGTGACTGACGCAACCCCGCAATCCACATCACGACAGGAGGCGACAATGCCCAAGCTCACCGACACCCAGACCATCATCCTCAGCCGCGCGGCCACACGCCCCGGCAATCTGGCCATGCCGCTGCCTGAGGGGCTGCATGGCGCAGCCGCCAAGATGGCCGTCAACCGCATGATTGCCAATGGCTGGCTCGAAGAAGTTGATGCCGACACCCGCAAGGGCGAGCCGCTCTGGCGCGAGACCGGCGATGGCCACGGCACCACGCTGGTCGCCACTGAGGCCGGGTTGGAGGCCATCGGGATCGAGCCCGTGGCGGCCAGCGCCGTTGCCAGCGCGCAGAAGGCGAACCGACAACCGCATGCAGAACCCGCGCCGACGACCGAGGCCAACGACACGCCAAAGCCCATCGCCATCCGCGCGGGCACCAAGCAGGCGCAGATCATCGCGCTGCTGCAGCGCCCCGAGGGGGCGTCCATCGCCGAAATCGTCGCGGCCACCGGATGGTTGGCACATTCAGCGAGAGGTCTGATCTCCGGCGGGCTCAAGAAAAAGCTGGGGCTCCAGATCACATCCCAAAAAGAGCAAGGGCGCGGGTCGGTGTATCGGATCGGATGACGTCGTAAGAGCCCTTTGCGGACATACGATGTACCGCACTGCAGTAAGACGGGCTGCGGACCTCCTGCACCTCCAGAATTAAACCTGCGATTAGATCGAGAAATCGAAACCAGCCGGGCCTGCCCGTTCTCGTTGATGGGATATCTCAAGGCGCCAAACACAACGCGCAACTCGGGCGCCTTTTGTTTGGTATGGTAAGGGCGTAGGTCCGACCGGATGAAAAGCTTATAGGGATTGGCACATTGAAGCTGAAGAAAGATCTTATCGGGGTTGATGACCTTGAACAGTATCTCGCAGATGCCTCGGACTTCGCATTCGAGCTACAGATTCTCCGCATGCTCACAGATAGGGGTGTGCCATGTGATCACAATGGTCAGTATGAAGATCCCAATACCAAGAAATTCCGAGAGTTCGACATAAGATTACGTCTGACACGAGGAGACATGACTGTTGTGGCCGCAATTGAATGTAAGGCCATAGGCCAGCATTTTCCGCTCTTGGTTTCAACCGTTCCGCGAAATGACCGTGAAGCCCATCATCAAGTGTATTTTCATACGCGCCGGGAGCATCAGCCTAGAGGGGCATTTGAAATCGCCATTCTGGTTCCGGAGGGTATGGAGGGTATGGAGGGTACGCCTATCAATGAGAGTTGCCTGTATCCATCAGGATCGCCGGTTGGGAAGAGCACGGCCCAAGTGGGGAGACGAGATACTAAAGACGCGGAACTGTATGCCAACGACGCAGAGTTTTTTGAGAAATGGTCGCAGGCTCTTCACTCCCTGACCGATCTGGTGGACGAAATTGGAAGTGAGGAATTTATCCATGAGCGGTGGAATGGGAGACAGCACTCCGCTCTTGCATTGCCGATAGTGGTCGTTCCTAATGGCTGCCTTTGGTCAGTCGGCTATGATCATCATGGACAATGCACGGATAGACCCGCGCAAGTCGAACGCGTTTCGATCTACATTAATCGATCCTACCGGAACGGATTTCCTGTCTCATCCCTAAACGTATCGCATTTGGAGGTTATGACAGAGTCGGGGCTGTCCTCATTTCATGATCGATTCTTGTGTAACGAAGAAAGAATGCGGCACCTCTTTCAACCGATCAATAGAGACGTCGAAGGATAAACACGCTGTTTCGAACGTCCGCTCCGTCCCGCAAAGCTGCCCCAAGGCTACCGCTTGCCGACCGCCTCGAACAGCCTGCGCAGCGCGTAGCCCCGAAGCAGGGAGATCGCGGTGAAGACCCCGCCCAACGCAAGGTTCTCCCCAAGGCTGGGGTGAAGGCCGAACCATGGGAACACCACGATTTGCGTGACCACCGCCAGCGAATAGCCCACGGCAACATTGGTGACAGCTTCGATCAGCGACATGTGGCGCGACTGCGTCATGCGCGTTTCCTCGACCGACGCGCAGGTTTCCTGGCCTCTTCCTTTGCGCTGATCCGGCTGGCCATTCGCCCTGTCGCCATCTCCCACCGCCGCACGGCGACGTCGCAATAGACGGGATCCAGTTCCACCGCGCAGCAGCGCCGCCCGGTGCGTTCCGCAGCGATCAGCTGGGTGCCGGAGCCGCAGAACGGCTCGAATATCAGGTCACCGGTATCGGTGAAGGCCTCGAGCACCGCCTCGACCAGCGCCACCGGAAACACCGCAGGGTGCGATCCGGCTGCACCCAACCCACCCTTGTGGCGCATGATGCGGAACACGCTGTCCGGAATGCGGTGGCTCTGGATCGCGTTGCCGAAGCCCGTTTTGCGATGGACGGTGCCGTCGGCCCCGCGCAGCCCACCGCCGCCGAGGGTTTCGCCTGCGTGCTTGGACGGGACGGTCTTGTAAGGTTTGCGGGGCGCGCGATTGAAATGGAAGATGAACTCATGCGACGGGGCCAGTCGACCATTCCAGTCGCCGGGCAGGCCGGGCCCCTGGTCCCAGACATACCAGCCAAAGCGTCGCCAGCCTCGCGCGCGCATCCAGTCGACCCAGCCCTCCCAATAGGGGATCCATTCGCCATCGCGATGGACAAGGCCGAGGTTCACCAAAAGCTGCGCGGCCACGATCACTGGTGCTGCGGCAAAGACGCCCTGCATCAGCGCGTCCCAATCGCCGACCTTTTCTTTCGCTGCGCCATAATCGCGCTGCTGCGCATAGGGCGGGGAGGTGAACATCAGCGATGCCTGCGCCCCGTCCATCAGCCTGGCCACCACGGCTGGGTCGGTGGCATCGCCACAGATCAGCCGGTGCTCGCCCAGCGCCCAGATATCGCCGGGCTG
>SLDH01000163.1 GCA_007125415.1 Roseovarius sp. | reverse complement strand
CCTCCTATTTTGTTTCTACGGCAAGCCGAGGGTGGCGCCCGACCCTGGGTGGGCGCCATGATACGCTGGAGCGACAGCGCTTTATGGCAGCCAAGACCCTCTGACCGTTATGCTTTTTGCAACGTCGCAATGCGCCCTCCCGGGGGGAGGGTGTTCGTCGGGAAAACTGCCCCCCGGGCAGCTTTCTGATCCTCCTTACCGCCACCCGGGCTGGTCGCCCGGGCGAGACCGTGGGGCGGGCGTGGCGCGGAACGGCTTTCCGGCTCAACGCACCTGGAGAGGGGAGTCAGGCACTTTTTCAGCAGCCTGCTAACGCTGTCGGCTGATGATGCCCTTGGCAATCATGTATCCAAAGCCCGCGCCGATGGCGATGAGCCCGCTCAAGCCGCTGAATTGATGCATGTAGTCGGCCCGCGCGAAGGCAACAGGATCGGAAAGGTCCTGCCCCTCCATCCACGACGGCGGGGTATCGGCATCAAAGACAAGATAGGTGTAGCCAAGCGCGCAGAGCCCTCCGAAGAGGGCCACCAGCACGATGATCGACATCGCCTTCACGTAGCTGCGCCAGAAGACGCCGACATCCCTCACCAGAAGCCCCACCAGAAATAGCGGCAGGCCGATGACAAGCCCCGCCCACCAGCTTGCCAGCACCCCGATCAATGCCGCCCCGAGCCGGTTCTGCATGTCAGGATCGACCGCGAATTGCACGAAGATGAATTCGAGATAATAGCTCGGTGCCACCGTGTAGGTGATCTGGTTATGCACCGCGCCATAGAGGGCGGCCATCAGGCAGGCGAAGGCCAGAAGCGGCAGGAAATAGAGCACGCGGATCATCACGGGGCCTCCAGCCAGTCGCGGCGGCCTTCGGGGTATTCGGGGCGGAAATAGGCGATCATGCGCCCTTCGGGCTGGGCATGTGCCCCCTCCTGCCAGGGGGCCACCCCATGCAGCGCCAGCCGGTGAATAAGATAGGCCTCTCCGGGTGATGCGGGTATGGCGACACGCGGGCAGCTCTCGAAAGCTTCGCGCCGAGCGGCCTGATAGACCTCCGTCAGATCCGTCTCCGCCCAGTCCGCCTCCGGCAGATCCGCCAGCACCCCGGCGAAGGCCGCGCGCATGATCTCGTGGCTGCCCTCCCAGATGACCAGCGGGCTGGCCGCCTCATCGCAGGCGGTCATCGGCAGGCCGAGAATGTAGGCATGGCGTTCCTTGAGCATCCGCCGCCGGTCCGGGCCTATGGGCAGCAAACCGTCCACATGGGCTGCATCGCGCCGCAGCCGGTAGCGGAACGCGCCGTCCCCCTCACCCTCCCGGGGCCGTGGATAGCCGGGATAGATGACCGACACCTGCGCGCGGTGCAGGGGCAGATCGCCATGGAGCGCCCGCGCCGCGTCATAGGCTGCCCCCGCCAGCGGGCCCGATCCTGCCACGGCCCCGTCCGGCCCGTTGGGCAGCGCATCGACGCCCACGAACCATGTGCCTTCGCAGTCCAGCCAGTCCGCCTGCGCCTCGGGATCAGCGGCGCTTGCCATCGCCATCGGCGTGGCCTTGGCAAGCCAGTCGTGCAGCGCCGCATCCTCGGGCCATTTTGCCCAGCCTCGCTCGAACAGCGCAGCTACCATCCCAGAGCCTTCCGCAACATGTTGAGTGCCACCAGCGAAATGAACACCGCGAAGACCCGCCTGAGCGGTTTGGGGTCCATCGCATGGGCCAGCTTCACCCCCAGTGGAGCCGTGATCAATGTCATGGCGATGATCACCAGAAAGGCCACCAGATTGACGGCGCCAAATGTGAGCGGCGGGCGATGCGCCGGATCGATGCTCAGAAACAGGAACCCGATCACCGATGGCACGGCAATGGTCATCCCGAAGCCCGCCGCAGTGGCCACCGCGCGGTGAATGGCCACGCCATAGAGGGTCATGAGAGGCACACCGAAACTGCCCCCGCCGATGCCCATGAGCACCGACATGAAGCCGAGAGCCGGCGACAGGACCGCCCGCGTGACTCCGCCGGGCATCGCCTGCCCCAGGCGCCACTCCGCCCGGCCGAACCCGAGATAGAGCCCGATGAGCAGCCCCAGAAAGCCGAAGATACCCTGCAGGAAAACCGAGCTGAGCTGTGCGGCCGTCACCACCCCGATGATTGCCCCGATTCCGATGCCGGGCGCCCAACTGCGCAGGATGTTCCAGTCAACCGCACCGCGCTTGTGGTGGGTCATCACCGACCGCAGGGAGGTGACGATGATCGTCGCCAGAGAGGTGGCAAGGCAGATCTGCATCAGTTGCGGGCCGTCATACCCCAGCGTCTGAAACGCATAGAAGAAGGCCGGAACCAGCACGATCCCGCCTCCGACGCCCAACAACCCCGCCAGCACCCCGGCCACAGCGCCGATCGCGAGCAGAAGCACCAGCATCTGAAAGAGCAACATCGTGTCGAGCATGCGCGGCATCTCCGGGTGGTCACCGGCACGCTTACACTGTGCCCGCGGCGAGAGAAAGCGGTTCCCTTCCCTACGGCCTGTGGTATCTCGTCGGGCGCTCGGTGCCGGCTGCAAGACAAGGTTCCGGCTTGACCCTGATCCGCTGGCATGTCTATCAGCGCAGACAAATTTCACCTCAGAGGCTGGCCTTCATGCATACAGACATTCCCACCGCGCCCGAACTTCAGAACCTGATGGCGGTTCGCGCCGAACCCGCGATCAGCATCTATCTGCAGACCACGCCCGAAACTCAGAAGATCGGTGCGGCGCGCACGGAACTGCGGAAACTGCTGAAGGATGCGGTCGAACAGCTCGAGGCCATTGACACGCCCAAGCGCAGCATCTGGCCCGTCGAGGAGCATGTGGCCGATCTGCTGGACGATGATGATTTCTGGGCGCATCAGGCGAATTCACTGGCGCTCTTCGTGACGCCTGAAAATCTGCGCAGCTACCGGCTGCCCAATCACCTGACGCAGATGGTGCAGGTTTCGGACAGGTTTCATGTCAAACCGATCCTGCGCGCCATCACCGTGAACCAACATGCCTTCGTGCTGGCGCTCGAAGAGAATGCCGTGCGCCTCATTGAGATTTTCGCCGACATGCCCCCCGTCGAGATCCGCGTGCCGAACATGCCTACCGATGCCGCCTCGGCGGCCGGCACGGCCACAGTGAATTCGCGGAACTATTCCGGCCGCCTGGGCGGCGGCGAAGGGCAGAAGGTGCTGCTGCGCGGCTATTGCCGTCAGATCGACGCCGCCCTGCGCCCGGTGCTGGCGGGCCGTCATGAACCGCTGATCCTCGCCGCGGTGGATGAGATGCAGGCCATGTATCGCTCGGTGAACACCTATGCCGGGCTGGCTGACGAGGCGCTCATCGGTGCCCCGTCGGCCAAGTCGCTGGATACGCTCGCCGAGGAAGCGCGTCCGGTGCTCGACGGATTGCACGCGCGCGAGGTGGAGCGGCTTCATGCCCTCTACAGCGCCCGCGAGAATGAAGGCCGCGCCAGCACCCAGATCGCCCGTGCCGCGCGCGCCGCCACCTATGGCGCCGTGGATACGCTGATGCTGGATATCGACACCGTGGTCGCCGGCACTGTCGATGAGGCCGGCGAGATCACTTTTGCAGATGAGGAAAGCGCCGCAAGCTACGGTGTGATAGATGAAATCGCGGCACGCGTTCTGCAAAATGGCGGCCGTGTTCTGGCCCTGCGCCGCGATGATATCCCGCAGGGCGAGGCGCTTGCCGTCATTCTGCGCTACGCCGTGTGACGGGCGCGCAGGAGGTCATGGCAGAGCCGTGGCCTCCCGCATCTGATCCGGCGCATGGGAGCAGACCTGCGCCAGCGCCGCCGCCACGATCTCCGGCCCGGCCCCCCGAACCGTTGCCCCTTCGGACAGGGCACGACGCCAGGCCCGAGCGCCCGGACGCCCCGCGAAAAGACCGAGCATGTGCCGGGTGATCTGATGCAACCGGCCGCCACGCGCCAGATGGCGCTCGATATAAGGCAGCATCGCGCGCACCGCCGCCTCGGGCGTGGAATCCGCGCGCGCCGCGCCGAAAATCCGCCTGTCCACGGCGCAAAGCAGGTCGGCGGGCTGATGATAGGCCGCGCGCCCCACCATCACACCGTCAATCCCCGCCGCCAGAAACGCCACCACCTGATCGAGCGTGGTGATGCCGCCATTGACGGACAGGTGCAGCGCCGGAAAACGCCGCTTCATCTCCATCACCAGCGCATGGTTCAGCGGCGGGATATCGCGGTTCTGCTTGGGGCTGAGCCCGTCGAGCCAGGCCATGCGCGCATGGATGATGAAGCGCGTGACACCCGCCGCGCTGACCTTCTGCAGAAAATCGGGCAGGATTTCTTCGGGGCTCTGGTCATCGACACCGATCCGGCACTTCACGGTTACCTCGCGCGGTTGTGCGGCAATCATCGCCGCGCAGCACTCGGCCACGCGCTCGGGTGATTTCATCAGCACAGCGCCAAAGGTGCCCGATTGCACCCGATCACTGGGGCAGCCGCAATTGAGGTTGATCTCGCCGTAACCCGCCTCGGCCCCCAGCCGCGCCGCCTGCGCCAACTCGCCCGGATCAGACCCACCCAGTTGCAACGCCACAGGGTGCTCCTCAGGAGAGTGCTCTAGCAGATGCAGCGCTCCCCCCCGCACCAGCGCGGGCGCAGTCACCATTTCCGTATACAGCAACGCATGACGGCTGAGCAGACGGTGCAGATACCTGCAATGACGGTCCGTCCAGTCCATCATCGGCGCGACCGCCAAAAGGGGCATATTGAAATTATTGGATGTTTTATCTTTATCTGCCATTTATCGCCCAGTTCTCAAGCCCGTTCTTGTCTCATTTGTT
>SLDH01000406.1 GCA_007125415.1 Roseovarius sp. | reverse complement strand
CGCTGCTTGAAAATAAATCTAGACAACAATTCAGAAATGAAATCTATAAATTTTCATTAGCCTATTTGAGTTCGAATTTTCGGGATCAGTCCAGCGAATTCACCGTCGTTACCCATTTCATCGCCTGAGCTGATCCGATCTTGTTTTCTGCATCCGGAGGGATTTGACCCTACGCGGACGCCCGGCATTGGTGTTCGGGCAATAGTGACGATGGCGGGGCAACCCGATTGTCGCTGTATTGGGGGAAAGGGAAGACGATGGCAAAGCCAGGTGAACCGGAGGAGAAGAAAGAAGCTTCTCTGAGCGGCTTTCTTGGGGTGATCGAGCGCGTGGGCAACGCCGTGCCGCACCCGGCGATCATTTTTTTCTATCTCATCGCGATTATTGTCGTTCTTTCGGTGATCTTCGGTCTTCTCGGCACCTCGGTCACCTACGAAGGTTATGACGAGCGCATCGGCGAGATCGTGGAGCAGACGAGCGCGGTGCGCAGCCTTCTCTCGCCCGACGGCATCCGCTTCATGCTGACAAGCCCGGTGGTGAACTTCCTTGCCTTCACCGGCGTCGGCGTGATTCTGGTGGCGATGGTCGGCGTGGGGCTCGCCGAGGAATCCGGGCTGATCGCCACGCTGGTGCGCAAACTGGTGATGGTGGCACCCGAGAAATTCTTCACCTTCATGATCGTCTTCGCAGGCGTGATGTCCTCGATCGCCGCTGACGCAGGCTATCTGGTACTCGTCCCGCTGGCGGCAGCAGCCTTCCACAGCCTTGGCCGACACCCGCTGGCAGGCCTCGCCGCGGGCTTCAGCGGCGTGGCGGCGGTGTTTCTTGTCAACGTGTTCGTGACGCCAACCGACGCGCTGCTTGTCGAGGTCACGAATGACGCGGTGCGCACTGTCGATCCCTCGCAGCAAATCACGCCCGTGGGCAACATCTTCTTCATGATCGTCTCATCCATCGTGATGGCGATCATTTGCACTCTCATCACCGAAAAATACGTCGAGCCCCGCCTCGGCCCCTACACCGGCGGCCTGCCTGTCGAATCGCATGAGGGGCTCACCGCAGCCGAACAGGCCGGTCTCAAGGCTGCGGGCCGCGCTGCGCTGATCTTCCTTGCGGTGCTGGCGCTGCTGACCCTGCCGCCCGCACCATACGGCATCCTGCGCAACCAGGAAACCGGCGGCATCATGGCCGGTTCGCCCTTCATGTCGGGCCTGATCATCCTGCTCAGCCTGATGTTTCTCTTCGTCGGTTACGCCTATGGCCGCGCGGCCGGCACCATCAAGGACCCCACCGCCGCGATCGGGCTGATCACAAAGACATGGGGCAATCTCGCGGGGATGCTCTTCCTTCTGTTCGTGATCGCGAATTTCATCGCCTTCTTCAACTATACCAATCTCGCCACCGTCCTGGCGGTGAACCTGGCCGAAATCCTGCAGACCGCGCCGATCGGAGCGGTGGGCTACATCTTCCTCTTCGTCGGGCTGGTGGCCCTGATCGACATCATCCTTACCGGCGCGTTGGCGAAATGGGCGATCCTGGCGCCGGTGTTCATTCCGCTCTTCATGCGCCTCGGAGGCGATCCCGATCTCGTTCTTGCCGCCTATCGGGTGGGCGACAGCCCCATGAACGTGATCACCCCGCTCAACGTCTATCTAGCCGTGATGGTGGGTTTTGCGCAGAAGTACGTCAAGGACGCGGGCATCGGTACCATCGTGGCGTTGATGCTTCCCTATTCGGTGATCCTGCTGATCCTGTGGACGCTACTTCTGGTGGCCTGGTATCTGTTTGGCCTCCCGTTGGGTGTCTGAATGGCGGCTGAGGTCGCCGGGGCGTCGCGGCTGCTGCCCGCAATCGGAAGCGCATGCACGCTTGTGTTGTCTTGAACCGTCAATTCTGGAAGGAAGACCCGATGTTCTCAGCGAGGCCAGTGGCTCGTAGAGCACTTGTCACCCTAGGGCTGGTTGCCGCTCTGGCGGGGTGCCGAGAGGATGAGATCACTGAGGGGGCAGAGCTGCGTCCGGTGCGCAGCGTGATCGTGGAGGAGTCCGAGGCAGGCCAGACCATCACTCTGTCCGGGACTGTCGAGAGCCAGATCGAAGTCGATCTCGCCTTTCGGATCGGCGGGCGCCTGATCGAACGGCCGGTCCAGCTCGGCGATATGGTCGCGGCCGGTGATCTTATCGGCCGTCTTGACCCGACCGACGAGCAGAACGGGCTGCGCTCGGCCGAGGCCGCATTTGCCGCGGCGGCCGGTCAGCTGGCCGAAGTGCGGACCAATTTCGAGCGCCAGCGTCAACTCTTCGAGCGCGACTTCGTATCGCAGGCAGGGCTTGACCGGGCCGAGCAGCAGCTGATCTCGGCGCAGGGGGCTTTCGATTCTGCCGAGGCGCAGGTCGCGATCGCAAAGCGCCGTCTTGCCGACACCGAACTTCTGGCCGATGCGCCGGGCATCGTCACCGCGGTGGGTGCCGAGGCCGGCGAGGTGGTGCAGGCTGGTCGCCGCATCGTCCAGCTTGCCCGCGACGACGGCAAGGATGCTGTCTTCGATGTTTCCGCTGCGATCATCGCAATCAGCCCGCCCGACCCCGATGTAGCGGTTTCGCTCAGCCTCGATCCTTCAGTGACCGCTCAGGGCCGCGTGCGCGAGGTTGCACCGCGCGCCGATGCTGCGACCGGCACCATTCGGGTCCGGATCGGGCTGATCGACCCACCAGCGACGATGCGCCTTGGCGCGACCGTTACGGGGCGGGTCCATGTTGGGGGGATCGGCGGGATCGAATTGCCCGCCAGCGCGCTCACATCGGTTGAGGGAAGGCCAGCAGTCTGGGTAATCGACCCCGACACCAACACGGTGGCGTTGCAGCCTGTCGGTGTCGAAGGCTTCAACCCGGCCACGGTCAACATCGAGTATGGTCTCGAGGTCGGCCAGCGGGTGGTGACGGCCGGCGTACAGGCACTTCGCCCAGGGCAGGAAGTGCGGCTTCTGGATGGCGGCTCATGATTGGCCCAAACCTGTCTGAATGGGCGACGCGCAGCCGGATTCTGACCGCCTATCTGATGATTGTCGCGGTGGTCGCCGGGGCATTTGCCTTCGTCAGTCTCGGCCGCGACGAGGACCCTACCTTTACCATCAAGACCATGCTGGTGACAGCGGTCTGGCCCGGTGCCTCGCTTGAGGAGACCCAGCGCCAGCTCACCGACCGGCTTGAACGCCGGCTGGAGGAGACGACGGGCCTCGATGCGCTGCGCTCCATCACCCGGCCGGGCATTGTCACCATCTATGTCGATCTGGAGGGCCCGTTCCCCCCCGAAAGGGTGCCATCCGTCTGGCAGGAAGTGCGCAACGGCATCGGCGACATCCGCCACACCCTGCCGCAGGGCGTGTTGGGCCCTTTCTTCAACGACGATTTCGGGGATGTCTTCGGCATCATATACGGCTTTACCGCCGATGGATTTTCCGACCGGGAGTTGCGCGACCACGTGGACATCGTCCGTTCGCGGCTGCTGGCCAATGTCGAAGGCATCGGCAAGATCGAGTTTCTCGGAGTGCAGCAGGAAACCGTCTTCGTCGAGTTCCAGCCTGAACGTGTGGCAGCCATGGGGCTCGACTATGGCCAGATCTTCGCCGCAATCGGCGCCCAGAACCTGGTTCGTCCCTCTGGCACGATCACTTCCGGACAGGAGAACGTCGCCCTGCGGGTCACCGGCGCCTTCGAGAGCGAACTCGACATCCTCAACGTCTCGCTGATCGCGGCTGGCCGAGCGATCCGGCTGGGCGATATCGCCGAGGTCCGGCGTGGCCTCGTCGATCCGCCGCAGCCACTTCTGCATATCAACGGCGACCGCGCCATCGCCCTTGCGATCTCGATGCGGGAAGGCGGTGACATCCTCCAGCTTGGTGCCGGGATTGAAAAGGCGATGCGTGGCATCGTTGCCGATCTGCCGATCGGGATCGAGCCTCACCTGATCTCCAACCAGCCAGCTGTGGTGGATGTCGCCATCGGCGATTTCACGACTTCGCTCTATCAGGCCATCGCGATCATCCTGACCATAAGCTTTCTGGCGCTGGGAGTGCGCCCTGGCGCAGTTGTGGCGGTGGCGATTCCGGTGACGCTCTGCATTGCGTTTCTGGCGATGCAGACATTGGGAATCGACCTGCACCGAGTGTCGCTGGGCGCGCTGATCATCGCGCTCGCCTTGCTGGTCGACGATGCGATGACGACGACCGACGCGGTCTTGCGTCGCCTCGCGGTGGGCGAAACCGTGGCACAGGGCGCGACCTTTGCCTACAGCCGCCTCGCCGCGCCGATGCTGACCGGCACACTGATCACGATCGCTGGCTTCATTCCCATCGGCTTCGCCGAAAGCCAGGCCGGCGAATACACGATCTCGCTCTTTCAGGTGGTGGCCATCGCCTTGATTGCCTCCTGGCTGGTGGCCGTCATCTTTACCCCGATAGTCGCAGGTTACCTGCTGAAACCGCCCGCCGCCGGCATATCGGAGGAGCCTGGGCGATTTCTCAGGCTCTATGGCGTCTTCCTGAGGCTCGCGATCCGCGGGCGCTGGATGACCCTTGCCGCGACCGTCGCGGTCTTCGTCGGCGCTGTCCTTGCTTCGCAGCTCCTCAACCGGCAGTTCTTTCCCCCATCGGACCGCAACGAGCTGATCATCGATTTCCAGATGCCCCGTTCAAGTTCGATCTTCGCCAGTGAAACGGCGGTGACGCGGATCGAGCAGTACCTTGCCAACAGTGATGATGTGGATTTCTGGACCAGCTATATCGGTCGCAATGTCATCCGCTTCTACCTGCCGCTTGCGATCTTGCCACCCAGCGATCACCACAGTCAGAT
>SLDH01000116.1 GCA_007125415.1 Roseovarius sp. | reverse complement strand
TGCCACCTTCACTCGCGTGCGAACCGTGGTGGCTGATGACGAGCTCGAGAACTATCAGGCCGAGTTCACTGTGGAGCAGGCCAGACAGTATCTCGACGATCCCAAGATCGGTGACACGCTGGAAGAAGAGGTGCCGCCGGTGGAGATGGGCCGCATCGCTGCGCAGAGCGCCAAGCAGGTGATCCTGCAGAAGGTGCGCGAAGCCGAGCGCGACCGGCAGTTCGAGGAATTCAAGGACCGCGCAGGCACCATCATCAATGGCCAGGTCAAGCGCGAGGAATATGGCAATGTGGTCGTTGATGTGGGTCGCGGCGAGGCGATGTTGCGCCGCAACGAAAAGATCGGTCGCGAAAGCTACCGCCCGAACGATCGTATTCGCTGCTACATCAAGGATGTGCGCCGCGAACAGCGGGGACCGCAGATCTTCCTCAGCCGCACCGCGCCCGAGTTCATGGCCGAGCTTTTCAAGATGGAAGTGCCGGAGATCTATGACGGTATAATCGAGATCAAGGCTGTGGCCCGTGATCCGGGCAGCCGCGCGAAGATCGCCGTCATTTCATACGACAATTCGATCGATCCGGTAGGGGCCTGCGTGGGGATGCGCGGCAGCCGTGTGCAGGCCGTGGTGAACGAGCTTCAGGGCGAGAAGATCGACATCATTCCCTGGAACGAGGATCAGGCGACTTTCCTTGTCAATGCGTTGCAACCCGCCGAGGTCAGCAAGGTGGTGATCGACGAGGACGCGCAGCGAATCGAGGTGGTTGTGCCTGAAGAACAGCTGAGCCTCGCCATCGGCCGGCGTGGCCAGAACGTGCGTCTGGCCAGCCAGTTGACCGGGCTCGATATAGACATCATGACCGAAGCGCAGGATAGCGAGCGCCGTCAGAAGGAATTCGAGGAGCGGACGCAACTCTTCATGGACACGCTCGATCTTGATGAATTCTTCGCGCAATTGCTGGTCTCCGAAGGGTTTACCAGTCTCGAGGAAGTGGCCTATGTCGAGCTTGACGAACTTCTGGTGATCGACGGTGTGGATGAGGAGACCGCGAACGAGCTTCAGGCCCGGGCGCGTGATATTCTCGAAGCACAGGCCCGCGAGGCGCTGGAAAAAGCGCGCGAACTCGGGGTCGAGGATAGCCTCATTGAATTCGAAGGACTCACGCCCCAGATGGTTAAGGCGTTGGCCGAGGACGGCGTGAAGAGCCTCGAGGATTTTGCCACCTGCGCGGATTGGGAACTGGCCGGCGGCTGGACCACGGTAGATGGCGAGCGGGTGAAGGATGATGGTCTGCTCGAGCCTTTCGACGTATCGCTCGAGGAGGCGCAGGATATGGTGATGACTGCCCGGGTCATGCTGGGCTGGGTCGATCCGGATGACATGATGCCTGATCAAGACGAAGAAGACGTCGCCGCAGAGGAGGCCGAGGCCTGATCTTTCAGGCTTCGGAAGCACCTGATGGGTCGCGGCGGGCAATCCAAAGACCGGGAAAGCGGTCCTGAGCGCAAATGCATCGCCACCGGCGAGGTGCATCCGAAATCCGCTCTGCTGCGCTTTGTTCTCGGGCCGGATGAGCAGATCGTGCCGGATATTGCCGCCAAATTGCCTGGGCGCGGCATCTATGTGCTGGCTAATCGCTCCGCCCTGGAGCGGGCGGTGTCGAAAAACCTTTTCAGTCGCGCTGCACGCAAGCCGGTGACCCTGCCCGACAACCTGCCGGACCTGGTTGAACGGATGTTGGCGCAGCGGGTGGTGAATCTGATCAGCCTTGCCCGCAAAGGGGGTGATGCCACGGCCGGCTACGAGCGTGTAAAGGACTGGTTGATGAAGGAAGAGGCAACCGTTCTGATCCAGGCCAGTGATGGCTCGGAGCGCGGCAAGTCCAAACTGAGCACGCCGCATCGCGGCTCTTTCATAGGGTGGCTGACGGCGGATGAACTGGGCCAGTCCTTCGGGCGACAAACCACGATTCACGCCGCACTGGGTGCTGGCGGTTTGGCGCAACGTGTTGTAGAGGAGGCGGCGAGGTTGAAAGGCCTGCGCGTCTTGATCGGCGAAGAGACCCGCCGGAAAGGAAGTTGAGATAGATGAGCGACAACGACGGAAAGAAGACATTGGGTGTGCGTGGCGGTCCCCGTGCCGGGAACGTGAAGCAGAGCTTCAGCCATGGCCGGACCAAGAACGTCGTGGTGGAGACCAAGCGCAAGCGTGTCGTGGTGCCCAAGCCGGGTGCCGCACCTGGTGCCGCCTCTGCCAAGCCGCAATCTGTCGGCCCGTCTGCGAAACGCCCAGCAGGTATATCCGACGCGGAAATGGAGCGCCGGATGAAGGCGCTTCAGGCCGCCAAGAACCGCGAAGCGGAAGATGCCGCCAAGCGCGAGGCCGAAGAGCGAGAGCGCGAGGAAGAGCGGCTGCGCCGCCGTGCCGAGGCAGAGGAGAAGGAGCGCGAGGAGAAGGAGCGCGAAGAGAAGGCCCGCGCCAAGGCCGAAGAAGAAGAGCGCGCACGACGTGCCACCGAGGATGCGGCGAAACAGGCGGCGGCCGCCGCATCTGTTGTGCCGGATGAGTCCGGTCAATCCCGCGCCGCTCCCAAGCAGGCCCCGCGCAAGACGGAATCAAAGGATCGCGAACAGACACGCAACCGTGGCAAGGGCCGCGACGATGGCCGCCGGTCCGGCAAGTTGACGCTCAATCAGGCACTGTCTGGTGGCGAAGGTGGGCGGCAGAAATCCCTTGCCGCGATGAAGCGCAAGCAGGAACGTGCCCGCCAGAAGGCGATGGGTGGCTCCCAGGAGCGCGAAAAGGTGATCCGTGGCGTGCAACTGCCTGAGACGATCGTTGTCTCGGAGCTGGCCAACCGTATGGCAGAGCGTGTGGGCGATGTGGTCAAGGCGCTGATGAACAATGGCATGATGGTTACGCAAAACCAGAGCATTGACGCCGATACCGCCGAACTGATCATCGAAGAATTCGGTCACAAGGTCGTCCGTGTGTCCGATTCCGATGTCGAGGACGTGATCCATTCGGTCGAGGACAGCGGGGATGACCTCAAGCCGCGCCCGCCGGTGATCACCATCATGGGCCATGTTGATCATGGCAAGACATCGCTTCTGGACGCTATTCGGGATGCCAAGGTTCAGGCAGGCGAGGCTGGCGGCATTACCCAGCATATCGGCGCCTATCAGGTTACCACGCAAGGCGGCGCCGTGCTCAGCTTTCTCGACACGCCCGGCCACGCGGCCTTCACCTCGATGCGCGCGCGTGGTGCGGATGTGACTGATATCGTCGTGCTGGTGGTTGCGGCTGATGATGCGGTGATGCCGCAGACCATCGAAGCGATCAATCATGCGAAGGCGGCTGACGTCCCGATGATCGTGGCCATCAACAAGATCGACCTTCCCGCAGCCGACCCGGACAAGGTGCGCGCGGATCTCTTGCGGCAGGAAGTCGTGGTTGAGGCGATGTCGGGCGATGTGCAGGATGTCGAGGTGTCGGCGGTGACCGGCAAGGGGCTTGATGATCTGCTTGAGGCGATTGCACTTCAGGCCGAGATTCTCGAACTCAAGGCCAATCCTGACCGAGCCGCCGAGGGCGCCGTGATCGAGGCGCAGCTTGACGTGGGTCGTGGCCCTGTGGCCACCGTTCTGGTCCAGCGCGGCACCTTGCGGCAGGGCGACATCTTCGTCGTTGGTCAGCAATACGGCAAGGTGCGCGCTCTGATCAATGATCGGGGTGAGCGTGTGAAAGAGGCCGGACCGTCAGTGCCTGTCGAGGTGCTGGGTCTCAATGGCACGCCCGAGGCCGGAGATGTTCTGAACGTTGTGAAGAACGAGGCGCAGGCCCGGGAAATCGCCGAGTATCGCGAGAAAGCCGCGAAAGAGAAACGCGCCGCAGCCGGTGCCGCAACCTCGCTTGAACAGCTTCTCGCCCAAGCCAAGGAAAACGAGAACGTCAAGGAAATGCCTATTGTGGTCAAGGCCGACGTTCAGGGCAGCGCCGAGGCGATCGTTCAGGCGATGGAGAAGATCGGCAACGAAGAGGTGCGCGTGCGCGTTTTGCATTCAGGTGTCGGCGCCATCACCGAATCAGATATCGGCCTTGCAGAAGCCTCGGGAGCGCCCGTGATGGGCTTCAATGTCCGCGCAAACGCGCCGGCGCGTAATTCTGCCAATCAGAAGGGTGTCGAGATACGCTATTACTCGGTGATCTACGATCTGGTGGACGACGTGAAGGCCGCGGCCTCCGGTCTTCTGGGGGCTGAGGTTCGTGAGAAATTCATCGGATACGCCCAGATCAAGGAAGTGTTCAAGGTCACCGGTGTGGGCAAGGTTGCGGGTTGTCTCGTCACTGAAGGCGTTGCACGTCGATCTGCCGGGGTGCGCCTTCTGCGTGATGACGTGGTCATTCATGAAGGCACATTGAAAACGCTGAAGCGTTTCAAGGATGAGGTTTCAGAGGTCCAATCCGGTCAGGAATGCGGTATGGCCTTTGAAAACTATGACGATATCCGCGAAGGCGACGTGATCGAGATTTTCGAGCGAGAAGAAGTGGAACGCCAGCTGACATGATGCCCAAGGCAGTTTGTTCATCTGAAAAAGGGCGGCTGTGATGGCGGCCGCCCTGAATTGCCGGCGTGTGAGAGTCAGGCGGCGGAAGCTGTGACCGGAACCCCGGCGAAGATACGGTCGCCGACCTGAACCTCCATGCGACCACATGGTAATGTTCGGACGCATATTCCCTGAACGGAAATGTACTTTCCAATACGTATCGTCTTGAGCATGTCATCCCCCACGGTACTGCTCCGGCATTCTTGCGCAAGCCGATGGCAGCATTCGGCTTGCGAGCATATAAAGACCGTAAACCTTT
>SLDH01000152.1 GCA_007125415.1 Roseovarius sp. | reverse complement strand
TTTACATTTGGCGCTACAGAATGCCGTCCAGCTCCCACGTCCCTTGCTATTCTTTACGAACTCAGTTCCGCAATGTTTGCAGGTTGTTTGCTTGCGCGCCTGCTCCTTTGCATCCTTGCATCGCTGGCATATGCGCCTGCCTGGCTGGCCATGGTCGGGTTTGCCGTGCTCACCACATGGCGAAAGCATCCTGTGGCCGGATGGGTGGTCGCGGCGACACTGACCTTCACGCTCTCGCTGGTGTTTCGCACAGTGGATCTCATGCTCTGCGACGTCTTCCCGCCCGGCACGCATTTCATGTGGCATCTTCTCAATGGGGTGATGATCTGGCTGCTTCTGGAGGCGCTTTTGCGCGCACCGCCGCGCAAACCGGTTTGATGCTTGTCTCACCGGCGCGGCGCGTCTAAACCCCACCGGGGTTTGACAGACACAAGAACACGATATTTCGAAGGGACAGAATGAATGAGCGCGCAACCCGAATTTGACGATCATCTGCTTTCACTCACCCTCGCGCGCGTCGCCGAGGAAGCCGCAATCGCCTGCCACGGGATGATCGGGCGCGGCGACGAGAAAGCGGCGGACCAGGCCGCCGTGAACGCCATGCGTGCGCAGCTTGATCTGCTGGATATCGCCGGGGTGGTGGTGATCGGTGAAGGAGAGCGTGACGAGGCGCCAATGCTCTATATCGGCGAGGAAGTGGGCACCGGCAAGGGCCCCGGCGTGGATATCGCGCTCGACCCGCTGGAGGGCACGACCCTGACGGCCAAGGCCATGCCCAACGCCCTGACCCTTATCTCGATGGCCCCTCGCGGCACCATGCTCCATGCCCCGGATGTCTATATGGACAAGCTCGCCATCGGGCCGGGCTATCCTGCCGATGTCGTCTCGCTCGACATGAGCCCGGCCGAACGGGTTCGTGCTCTTGCCAATGCCAAGAACGTGAAGCCCGAGGAGATCACCGTCTGCATTCTCGAACGCCCCCGCCATGAAGAGATGATCGCCGAGGTGCGCAGCATCGGCGCGGCTATCCATCTGATCACCGATGGCGATGTGGCCGCCGTGATGCATTGCGCCGAAGCGCAGACCACGGGCATCGACATGTATATGGGATCAGGCGGTGCGCCCGAGGGCGTGCTGGCGGCCGGCACCCTGAAATGCCTCGGCGGGCAGATCTGGGGCAAGCTGCTCTTTCGCAATGATGATGAGCGCGCCCGTGCCGCAAAGGCCGGGATCACCGACATGGACCGCGTCTATGCGCGCGATGACATGGTGCAGGCCGATGTGATCTTCGCTGCAACGGGGGTCACGAAGGGATCGCTGCTCGACGGGTTGCAGATCAAGGGTGGAGCCATGGAAACCGACACGCTTTTGCTGCGCTCCAAGACCGGAGAATCGCGCCGCGTGATATCGCGCCACCCCGGGCGTTGAGCGCGATGCCGGCAAAGAGGCTCGTGACCGGCGCATGAGCTTTCTGGGCGTTTCATCCTCGCTCACCGCCAGGCGCTGGATCGGCCCCGATGCAGCAACGGACAGGGCTGCGGAGGCGCTCGCGCAGACCACCGCCCTGCCCCGGCCGCTCTGTCAGACGCTGGCACGCCTTGGCGTGCCCCCCGATGCGGCCGCAGCTTACCTCGAGCCCCGTTTGCGTGATCTTTTGCCCGATCCGCGCAGCCTCAAGGACATGGAAGCGGCTGCCACCCGTTTTCTCGCCGCCGTGAGCGCGCAAGAGCGCATCGCGATCTTTGCCGATTACGACGTGGATGGCGGCAGTTCGGCGGCCTTGCTGCTCGACTGGCTGCGCCAGATGGGCCTGCGGGCCACGCTCTACGTGCCGGACCGCATCGACGAAGGCTACGGCCCCAATGAGGCGGCAATGGCCGAGCTTGCCGGCCGCCACGACCTGATCATCTGTGTCGATTGCGGCACGCTCAGCCATGGGCCCGTGGCCGCCGCAAAAGGCGCGGATGTGATCATCCTCGATCACCACCTGGGTGGCGAGACCCTGCCCGAGGCGCGCGCCGTGGTGAACCCGAACCGGCAGGATGAAAGCGGCGAGCTTGCCCATCTCTGCGCGGCGGCGGTGGTGTTCCTGATGCTGGTGGAAGCCGGGCGGCAGTTACGCCTCACCGGCCAGTCCGGCCCCGATCTTCTGCAGATGCTCGATCTGGTTGCCCTTGCGACCGTGGCCGATGTCGCCCCGCTTCGAGGGGTCAATCGCGCCTTCGTGCGCCAGGGGCTGGCTGTGATGGCGCAGCGCAAGCGCCCGGGGCTCGTGGCACTCAGCGATATCGGGCGGCTCGATCGTGCGCCCAATGCCCATCATCTGGGTTTCGTGCTGGGCCCGCGGATCAACGCCGGAGGACGTATCGGCAAGGCCGATCTGGGCGCGCGCCTTCTGGCCTGCGAGAACGCCGCCGAAGCGCAGTCCATGGCTGAAAGACTCGATCAGTTGAACAGCGAGCGCCGCGATGTCGAAGCCGGAGTGCGCGCCGCCGCCATGGCGCAGGCCGAAGCGCGCGGTCTCGATGCGCCGCTCGTCTGGGCCGCGGGTGAAGGCTGGCATCCAGGAGTTGTGGGGATCGTGGCCAGCCGCCTCAAGGAAGCAACAAACCGCCCCGCCGTGGTGATCGGGCTGGAAGGCGACGAGGGCAAGGGCTCGGGGCGGTCGGTCTCGGGCATTGACCTCGGCGCTGCCGTGCAGCGGCTGGCAGCCGAGGGCCTGCTTCTCAAGGGCGGCGGGCACAGGATGGCCGCCGGGCTCACCGTGGCGCGTGACAGGCTCGAGGAGGCGATGGCGCGTCTGGCCGACCTGCTGGCCCGGCTAGGTGCCGGTGCCACAGGCCCGGCGAATCTGCTGCTCGACGGGCTCCTGATGCCGCAGAGTGCCACATCGGCGCTTGTCGAACAGATCGACGCAGCGGGGCCCTTCGGTGCCGCAGCTCCGGCCCCCCGCTATGCGTTTTCGGACATGGCCATCAGCTATGCGAAACGCGTCGGTGAAAGCCATCTCAAGCTGCGCTTTGGTGATGGTGCAGGGCCGCAGATGGAAGCGATATGCTTTGGCGCCTATGATGGCAAGCTCGGTCCCGCGCTCGAGCAGCATGGCGGGGCGCGCTTTCATCTCGCAGGCCGGCTGGAGGTGAACCACTGGGGTGGTCGGCAATCGGTCCAGCTTCGCCTCGACGATGCGGCACCGGCGGGCTGAGCAATCGTTCTTTTGCCACAGGGATTGCACAAAATCCCTCTTGCGCCGCCCCCCGCTTTTGCCTAGTTAGCGGCTCACGACCGAGAGTGGCCCGTTCGTCTATCGGTTAGGACGCCAGGTTTTCAACCTGGAAAGAGGGGTTCGATTCCCCTACGGGCTGCCACTTATCCGAAAAATTAGGCCTTTTTGTTGCAGTCGCGGGGCGAGACTGCCCCGCCGCCTGAACGCGTCGCGAAAGGTGGGACACTTTTCGCTGTCTTGCACGACCGCGTGACCCTTGCGAGGGCGCGCCGGCGGCTCGAAGCCCCTGGGCGTCTCCCTTGGGCGAACGGTAGAGATCGGCAGGTCATTTGGGTCGATTATTGGCGCGCTCGGCTTCATGCATCTGCGACAGAAACCAGTGTTGGCTACAAGATGCGCCCGGAATGGCTTTCAACGCAAACAACGGTTCCAGCCCATTGATTTGATATGTTCCTGACGTGTTGGCGCCATCCACGGCGGTGCATCCTCCTTGGTTCGCGGTTTGTGACGCAACAAAAAACCAATCAGATGCATCACCGACGTTCAAACCGCCCGGACACCAGATTCACTGAAAGCTCGCGATTCGCAGAAGCAAGGCGCGGTCAGTTTCGAAGCGGTCAGGTGGATCATGACTGCCATGGCCGTCGTTGCGTCGGGGTGGCACTGCGGCAAGCATGGCTTTGCAGGCCCTCTATTCCGTTCTATGAGAAATCAAAGGCCGGCTTGTCATGGAACTGTCATGTAAACGTGTCATAGCTGTTACATGGCGAGTCTAGCGGTTGAACACCGGGTGCGCAGACCATGATGAGTCTGCCACTTCCGTGCGAAACAAGAAAATCGAACTGGAGAAACAATGAAACGTCTGCCTCTTCTCATCTCTTCCGCGGCGATGGCGCTCGCGACAGCCGCCAGCGCCCAGTCGGTTGACCCTGACCTGCCCCAATACGAAGCTGTCTCGGGCGTTTCGGGCAACCTCGTTTCGATCGGGTCGGATACGCTGAACAACCTGATGACGCTGTGGTCCGAAGGCTTCCGCCAGCATTATCCCAACGTCGCCATTCAGATCCAGGGTGCCGGATCGGGCACGGCGCCGCCAGCGCTGATCGAGGGCACCGCCCAGTTCGGTCCCATGTCGCGCGCCATGCGCGGCACCGAGATCGAGGATTTCGAGGCCCGCTTCGGCTATGAGCCCCTGCCGCTGCGCGGCGCCATCGACGGCATCGGCGTGTTCGTTCACCGCGACAATCCGGTAACCTGCATCTCGTTGCAGGACGTCGACGCGATCTTCTCGTCGACCCGCGCTGGCGGTGCCGATGAGGCGATCACCACCTGGGGCCAGGTTGGCGCCGAGGGTGACTGGGCTGACCGCCCGGTCGCCATGTATGGCCGCAACTCGGCCTCGGGCACCTATGGCTTCTTCCGCGATGTGGCGCTGTTCGGCGGTGACTACAGCGCCGAAGTGCGCGAGCAGCCCGGCTCCTCGACCGTGATCCAGGGTGTGGCTTCGGACATCAACGGTATCGGCTATTCGGGTGTGGGCTACGCCACGGCGGATGTCCGTGCGCTTGACATCCGCGGCGATGACGGCGAGTGCTACGGCCCCGATGATGCCGGCAGCGGTGCCTACCCGATCGCCCGCTTCCTCTACATCTACATGA
>SLDH01000168.1 GCA_007125415.1 Roseovarius sp. | reverse complement strand
TGTCATGCGCCTCTGCGGTCAAGCCATGATCCTCGAGCCATGCGTCTACACTGGGAGCGTGAAAATGCGAGTCCGGCACGCCGCAGATGCCTGTGGCCGCAAGCATGTGACACAAGAGCGTGCTGCCGCTGCGCGGGCTGGTGCAGATGATATAGGCAGATCTCCGGGTCATCGCGGCAAGGTCATCACGGCAAGGGCTTGTTGCACGAGGGTATCCGGCATTTGCCCCGTGCGGACAAGCCCCGGCGGGTGGCCCCCTGCCCGGACAGGGCTTTCCTTGCCATGGGCGGGCGGCTAGAAGCACGCCATGGACACGGGCTTTCTCATCACCGCTTTCGTGACGCTCTTCGTCATCATCGATCCGGTTGGCATGACGCCACTTTTCGTGGCGCTGACCCGCGGGATAGACGCGCGAAGACGGCGCATGATCGCGCTGCGCGCCTGCGTGACGGCAGCGCTTATTCTCATCGTCTTCGCGGCATTCGGTGAAGCGGTTCTGGCCTTTGTCGGCATTTCGATGCCGGCCTTTCGCATCGCGGGGGGCATCTTGCTTTTCCTTACGGCGCTCGACATGCTGTTCGAGCGGCGCAGCAAACGCCGCAGGTCACAGGCCGATGCCGCCGATGCCGAGGAGGACAGCGACGATCCGTCGGTCTTTCCGCTGGCCATTCCCCTGATCGCCGGCCCCGGTGCCATTGCCACGATGATCCTTCTGGCGGGCCAGAGCGAGGGCACCGAGGGCCTGTTGCTGGTGATCGGGGTGATGCTGGCGGTGGTGGGTCTGGCGCTGGTTCTGTTCATGGGGGCAAGCCTTCTGGAACGCGCGCTGGGTGCTACGGGCATCAACGTGATCACGCGGCTTCTGGGCATGCTGCTTGCGGCCCTTGCGGTGCAGTTCGTGCTGGACGGTCTGCGCGGCTTCGGGCTGGCGGGATGACGCCTTTCAAATCGGCGGGCCGGAGCTTATATGGACGCCATGACCGGAGATGATACCGCCAGATTTCTCTATTTGGCCCTGCTGGGCTCTGTGCTCGCGCTGTGGTTTTTCACCCAGAACCGCGAATCGCTCGGCAAGGTGGCCCAGCAGGCCATCGTCTGGGGGTTGATCATTCTGGGCACGATTGCCGTTGTGGGGCTTTGGGGCGATATCCGGGGCACCGTACAGCCCGGCACGGCACAGATCATGGGCGAAGATCAGGTCTCGGTCAGCCGCGCGATGGATGGCCATTACTATCTGACAGCGCAGGTCAACGGTGCGCCCGTCGACTTCGTGGTGGATACCGGAGCCACAGCGATCGTTCTGACCAAAGGGGATGCCGAAGCGGCGGGCATCGACACGAGCAACCTTGCCTATGTGGGCCGCGCGATGACCGCCAACGGGATGGTGCGCACAGCGCCCGTCACGCTCGACAGCCTCACCGTCGGACCGCTGCGCGATACCCGCGTGCGTGCCACGGTCAACGAGGGCGAGATGGACCGCTCGCTGCTCGGGATGGAGTATCTGCAACGCTTCTCGAGCGTCGAGATCACCGGTGGCAGGATGATCTTGACCCGGTAGGCCTTTTGCCTTGGTCAGACCGGGTCCGCTGCGCAACAGAGATCGGACGGTATCGCCTCTGGTGACCGTCGGGATCGGGGTATTTCAGCCGAGAAGAAGCCTCAGGCCCGCAAGCATCAGGCCGGCGCCAGCCCGGCGCGGGCCTCATCGAGGATGCGTTTTGCCTCCGAGCCCTGCAGTTTCGCGATATCGTCCTGATACTTCAGGATCGCGCCCAGCGTGTCGGAAATGATCTCGGGTGAGAGCGAAATGACATCAAGCGCGAGCAGGCATTTGGCCCAGTCGATGGTTTCTGCCACCCCCGGTTTCTTGAAGAGATCCTCTGTGCGCAATTGCTGGACGAAGGCGACCACCTCCTGGCTGAGCGCCGCAGCCGCCTCGGGCGCGCGGGCCTGCAGGATCGCGATCTCGCGGTCGAAATCGGGATAGTCCACCCAATGATAGAGGCAGCGGCGCTTGAGCGCATCATGGACCTCGCGGGTGCGGTTGGAGGTGACGATCACGATGGGCGGCTCGGGTGCGCTGATCGTGCCAAGCTCGGGGATCGTCACCTGAAAGTCGCTGAGCGCCTCGAGCAAAAACGCCTCGAAGGGCTCATCGGTGCGGTCAAGCTCGTCGATGAGCAGGATCGGCGCACCGCCCGGTTGCGGGCGCATTGCCTCCAGTAACGGTCGTTCGATCAGAAACGCCTCGTCGAAAAGATCCTGCTGCAGCCTTGCGCCATCCACCCCGCCGGAGGCTTCCGCGGCCCGAATGGCTATCATCTGTGCAGGGAAATTCCATTCATATACCGCGGTGGCGGCATCGAGCCCCTCGTAGCATTGCAGCCGGATCAGCCTGCGCCCAAGCGCCTGCGCCAGTGCCTTGGCGATCTCGGTCTTGCCGACACCCGCCTCACCTTCGAGGAAAAGCGGCCGGCCGAGGCGCAACGCCAGAAACACCACCGTCGCGAGATCACGGCCGCAGACATAGCCCTCTGCGGCCAGAAGCGCCTGCGCCTCCTCAATCGTTTCGGGAACCATTGCTGCACCGCCTTTCCTTTTGGCCAATTCCCTGCACCGGGGGGCGGCGGAGGTCAAGCCCAGCGCTTGCTCGTCGCGCGCCGAGGAAACCCCTTGGAATTTACCAAGTTTCGCCAAGATTGACCCATAGGGATGGCGGGCATCCCGAGGATCCCCGGGCAGGCCACGTGAACAAGGACAGGTTTCATGCAAGATTTCGCAAGCCTCACAGAAACATCTCTTGATAGCTTGTCCTGGAGCGAATGGACATCCACGATCACCGATCATCTGAGCCAGGACAGCCAGAGTGGCGCCCATGCAGAGGTGCTCGATGCGCGCCATATGGCCATTTTCATTCCCAAAGGCACAACGCTTCTGGTCAGCTTCGAGGCCCACCACCGGATCGAGGATGTGTCGGACAAGGCGCATCCGCTGGGCTGGGCCATGGTGGAAGCGCTCGGCTGGTCGCATCTCTGCCTCGCCTGTGAACGGGATACATGGTTTCGCGACAACTGTGTTTTCGGATATTTCGATCGTCTGATCGATGAGGGGTTCTTCGAGGAATTCGACAATGTGGTCTTCTACGGTGCGGGTTCTTGCGGCTATGCAGCGGCGGCTTTTTCGGTGGCGGCCCCGGGCGCGCGGGTTTTTGCCATCCAGCCGCAGGCCACGCTCGATCCGCGCGTGGCCGAATGGGATGACCGGTTTCTTGCCATGCGGCGCACGGCCTTCGACACGCGGTTTGGCTATGCGCCTGACATGCTTGATGCGGCCCAGACGGCTTTCGTGGTATATGATCCGGATATCGAGCTTGATGCGATGCATGCCGCCCTCTTCACCCGGCCCAACGTGACAAAATTTCGCATGCGGTTTCTGGGGCCGCATATGGATGCGGAGTTGATGCAGATGAACGTGCTGTTGCGCGCTCTGGCACAACTGAACGCAGGCAAGCTGACCCGGCTCAGTCTCGCAAGGCTTTACCGCGCCCGGCGCGAGGTTGCCGGCTATCAGTTCAGCCTGCTGAAGGCCACGCTGCGCGATGACCGGCATCTCTTGACCCGGCTGCTGGCCAGCGCTGTCCTCGCCCGACGTGACTCGCCGCCCTTCCGCAAGGCGCTGGCGCGCGCGAATACCGCTCTCGCGGAGCAGGATGACGACATGCCGGCCACGGATAGCGCCTGACCTGCCCGAGTCACTGGCGCGACCCGGCGCGATTGTGTAAGCGAACCTCATGACCACGCTTACAATCCCCCGGCCGGATGACTGGCACCTGCATCTGCGCGACGGTGCCATGCTGCGCGCCGTCCTGCCCGAAAGCGCGCGGCATTTCGCTCGTGCCATCATCATGCCCAATCTGGTGCCCCCTGTCGTCACAGGGGCCGACGCGGCGGCCTATCGCGCGCGCATCATCGAAGCGCTGCCCGCAGACGCGCGGTTCACACCCCTGATGACGCTCTATCTTACCGAAGAGACGGATCCCGAAGATGTGGCAGCCGCCCATACGTCGGGGCTGATCACGGCCGTGAAGCTCTACCCCGCCGGGGCCACCACCAATTCCGCCAGCGGTGTGCGCGATTTCGAGCGCGTGCGTCCGGTGCTGGAGCGGATGGCAGAGATCGGATGCCCTTTATGCGTACATGGCGAGGTGACCGACCCCGAGGTGGATATCTTCGACCGGGAAGCGGTGTTCATCGACCGGGTGCTTGAACCCATGCGCCGCGCCACGCCGGGATTGCGCGTGGTGATGGAACACATCACCACCTCCGAAGGTGTTGCGTATGTGGCCGCAGGTAATGAGACCCTGGGCGGGACGATCACCACCCACCATCTCATACTCAATCGCAATCATCTGCTCGCGGGCGGGATCAGACCTCATTATTACTGCCTGCCTGTGGTCAAACGCGAAAAGCACCGCCTTGCCCTGCGCCGTGCGGCCACATCCGGCGAGGGGCGCTTTTTTCTGGGAACCGATTCGGCGCCGCATACCGATGCGCTGAAGGAAAGCGCCTGCGGTTGTGCGGGATGCTTTACCGCACCCAACACGATGGCACTGCTTGCGCATGTATTCGAAGAGGAAGGCGCGCTTGACCGGCTCGAAGCCTTCACGTCGCGCAATGGCCCCGCCTTTTACGGGTTGCCGGTCAACGAGCAGCAACTGACCCTGAGCAAGACCGATCGCCCTCTACACTGGCCGAAAGACCTGCCCACCGAAGACGGGCCCGTGACCCTGTTCGCACCGGGTTTCGACCTTTACTGGCAGATCACCGTTGATGACCATCCCGCGAGGCCCGCATGATCCCAAGCGCCTACCCCACCCCCGAAGAGATGGCCCGGCTC
>SLDH01000211.1 GCA_007125415.1 Roseovarius sp. | reverse complement strand
CCGAGGCCGGGCGCGAGATCGGCGGGCGCGTCACCCGTGAGGCAGGCCTGCCGGGGATGAGCGAATATATCCGCGTGCGCGACTATCGCCAGCAGCAGCTTCAGGAGATGGTCAATGTGGATATCTTCCTCGAAAGCCGCATGGGCGTCGAGGAAGTGCTGGAGGTGGGCGCCGATCATGTGGCCATCGCCACGGGCGCGCGCTGGCGGCGGGAGCGCTATGATGGCGAAGGCTATGTCAAGGTGGCCACGCCCGGCAGCGACCCGGTGATCATGACACCCGATGACATCATGGACGGCACACCTCTGCCCGAGGGGCCGGTGCTCGTCTATGATGAGGACAACTATTACATGGGCGGGGTGATCGCCGAGGCCGTGCGCGCACGCGGCCATGAGGTGACCTATTGCACCAATGCCGACACGGTCTCGGCCTGGGCGGCGATGACCTCCGAGCGTCGGCGCGTGCACAAGCGCCTGATGAAGCTCGGCATCGGGATCGAGCTTTTCCATGCGCTGACATCCTTTGACGGCCAGAGCGCCACTGTCGCCTGCGAGTATTCCGGCAACGAAAAGGCCATCCCGGCAGGGTCGGTCGTGATGGTAACCCAGCGCGCGCCGCAGGACGGGCTTTACCAGGCGCTGCTCGATCATGCGGGAGGCGATGCGGAAGCCCTGCCCTTCAGCCTCACCCGCTTTGGCGATTGCGAGGCACCGGCAATCGTGGCGGCGGCGGTCTATGCCGGCCATCGCTACGCGCGCGAGTTGGGCGAGACCGTCGATATCGACGAGCCGCTGAAGCATGACCGCGTGGATGTGGGGCAGACGCCCGAGGGGCAGTACCTGAACACCCGCACCGAGCCAAAGCAGGCACCAGCGCCCAGCCGCGAATATCTCGAAACGCTGGTGCAGTATTACGAGGAAGAGATCGAAGGCGAGGCCTATTTCAGCGCCATCGCCGACCGGCTGAGCGATCCCGAGGAACGCCGCAAGATGCAGATGATGGCCGATGTGGAAACCTACGCCGCCGCCTCCGTGCGCCCGCTTCTGGATAAATACGGGCTCACGCCGTGCCCGGCGGCCGATCTCGCAGCATCAGGGCGGGCCAGCGCGGCAGCGGCACAAGGCGATTTCGCGAGCTTCATGGCTGAGTGGCGCAAGAGCTTTCCCGCCTATATGGACGATTTTCACGGGCTCGAAGCCATGGCCCCGGCCGAAGACCTGCCCTTGCTCAACATCCTGACCAATCACGAAACAGCGGCCATCGCCTTTCTGGAGCGCGAGGTGAAGGGCGAGGCCCGCAGCACCGAGCCGATGGAGCGCTATCTGGAAACGGGGGAAGCATGACACGCCGCGCAAGCCTTGCATTGATCGTCTTGCTGCTGACAGGGGCGGGGGTGGTCACGGTTGCCGCCCTCGCTCCGGAGGGACCGGAGACGCCGGCGCCTCAGGCCGAGATCGACCTGCCACCTCTGCCCGAGGCGCTGGCCGAAAACGGAGAGGAGATCCTTCAATGTTCGGCCTGTGACGCGCGCAATGCCGCGCGGCAACGCACGCGGGAGCGCCTGCAGGAGCAGGCGGACTGAACGCCATGGGCCAGATGTTCCCGACGCTTTTCTCCCCGCTCGAGATCAGGGGCAAGCGGCTGAAGAACCGCATCTTCTCGACGGGTCACATGACCATGATGATCGCGGGTGGCCAGCCCACCGATCAGATGGTCGCCTATCACGCGGCCCGTGCCGCGGGCGGGGCGGCGCTGATCATACTGGAGGCGGCGCGGACCCATCCCTCGGGCGAAAGCGGGCGCGCGGCGATCCGCGCCTATGATCCGTCCTGCATTGAAGGCTATGCGCGCATCGCCCGGGCCTGCCATGCGCATGACTGCCTCGTCATCGGGCAACTCAACCATCCGGGGCGAGAAATGGGGATGCTGGCCGATGGCACCCATGCCGCCGCACTTGCCCCCTCCATGGTGCCCAACGAGCGCTTTCGCGCCATGCCCCGCGAAATGCCGCGCGCGCTGATCCGCGAGGTGATCGACGGCTACCGGCTTTCTGCCCGCCATATGGCGCGCGCGGGGCTCGACGGGATCGAGGTGCTGGCAAGCCATGGCTATCTGCTGAGCCAGTTTCTCAATCCGCGCCTCAATCGCCGCTCGGACGCCTATGGCGACGGGATGCGCCTTGTGCGGGAGGTGCTCGAGGCGGTGCGCGAGGGGGCGGATGCGCAGATGATCGTGGGCCTGCGGATCTCGGGCGATGAGCCTGACTTGCAGGGGCTGGAGCAGGGTGAGGTACTGACCATCGCCCAGGCCCTCGCCGAGACGGGGCTCATTGATTATCTCAATGTCGCCAAGGGCACGTCTTCGGGTCTGGCCGGATCCACCCATATCGTGCCGCCCATGTTCTATGAGGCGGCCTATACCGCGCCGCTCGCCGCGGCGATCAAGGCGCGGGTGCGCCTTCCGGTCTTTGTTGCGGGCCGGATCAACCAGCCTCATCTGGCCGAAGAGGTGCTGGCCAGCGGGCAGGCCGATCTTTGCGCGATGACCCGCGCGCTCATTGCCGATCCGGAGATGCCCGCCAAGGCCCGCGAGGACCGGCCCGACGATATCCGCGCCTGCATCGCCTGTAATCAGGCCTGTATCGGCCATATGCTCGCGGGCGCGCCGATCTCCTGCATCCAGCACCCCGAAACCGGGCGCGAACTGGATTATGGAAGCCTGAGCCGCACCGACATGCCCCGCCGGATCATGGTGGCAGGCGGCGGACCGGCGGGGATGAAGGCGGCCGCCATCGCCGCGGCGCGGGGCCATGAGGTGACGCTCTACGAGGCGGCGCCCACCCTGGGCGGGCAGGCCAACCTCGCCGCCACCCTGCCCCGCCGGGCCGAGTTCGGCGGGATCGTCACCAACCTTGCCCGCGAGATGGAGCGCGCCGGAGTGGCAGTGCGTCTGGGCGCGCCTGTCACCCCTGAGCTGGTGGCAACCGAAGCGCCGGATACATTGATCATTGCAACGGGCGCCACCCCCTATGCCCCGCCCATTGAAGGGCAGGAGGAGGGCCATGTGGTCACCGCCTGGGCGGTGCTGCGCGGGGAGGCCAATCCGGGCGCGCGTGTCACCATCGCCGACTGGCGCTCTGACTGGATCGGCATGGGGCTGGCGGAGCGGCTTGCACGGGACGGCTGCCATGTGCGCCTCTGTGTGACCGGCATGAGCGCGGGGCTGTCCGTGCCGCAATATGTGCGCGACACCTGGCTGGGCGAATTGCACAGGCTCGGGGTGGAGATCATCCCCCATGTCAGGCTTTTCGGCGTCGATCAGGACAGCGCCTATTTCCAGCATGTGCTGAGCGGGGAGCCGGTGATCCTCGGAGAGACCGACACGCTGGTCACCGCGCTCGGCCATGCCTCGGATACCTCGCTTGCCGATGCGCTGGCGGATGTGCCGAATGATGCGCCTGCCGGCTGGGCGGGCGAGGTTCGCGAGATCGGTGATGCCTTCTGCCCGCGCACCGCCGAAGAGGCCGTGCTTGACGGGTTACGCGCCGGATGGGAGATATGACGATGATCCACATGCTGTCTGCCTTCGAGATGAAACCGGGCGAGGATGAGGCCGCCTTTGGCCGCGCCTATGCGGCATTCGTGGAAGACTTGCGCGCCGAAAACCTGATCGCGGATGCAGGGCCCATAGGGGCCCGCCTGGCCGATACGCCCATGGATACGGACGCGGCGCGCCGCCACACGCATTTTTCGGTGCTCAGCTTTCACGACCGACGGCAACTCAACCATGCCTATGCCTGGCTCACCCACCGCAAAGGTGGTTCGTCAGGCAGCCACAACGACATGCACGCCCGGATCACCAACTCGGTCTTCCTGTGCTGGCAAGACATCTCCGCAACAGAAGAAAAGGAGCCATGAGATGAAACGTCCAACCGCCCCCCACCGCATCAACTATCACGAGCCCGATGGCTCCGGGCTGGAGGATTGGGATCCGATCAATCCCGATGATCTGATCTCGGGTACGCCCGTGCAGCGCGGCTATCTCTGCGACGAAATCGAAGACACGGGCTATATCGCCGGGGTCTGGGATTGCACCGCGCAGGTCGATCACCTCTCCCCTTACGGTGTCGATGAGTTCATGTATCTGCTCGATGGTACGGTAATCATGGGCATGCCCGACGGCTCCGAGGTGACGGTGAATGCCGGCGAGGCCTTCGTGATCCCCAAGGGGCTCAACTGCCAGTGGAAGCAACCGGGCTATGTGCGCAAGATCTTCATGATCCTCGATGAGCCGCACAACAAGCCCGAGACCGCCTCGGGCGCGAATCCCTCGCTGGAGCGCGTGACGGTGCCTGCGCTGAACGGCCCCAAAGTCTCTGAGGGCGATGTCTGTGCCACGCGGACCGATTTTGTCAACGCGACGGGCACCATGTCGGTCAGCGTGTCGGACCATGCCGCCACCACGAGCGCCGCCCGCACCGCACCCGCCAACGAGGTGATCTGCGTGCTCGAGGGCGCGCTCAGCCTCGAGCATGAGGGGCAGACCCTGACATTCGCCAAGGGCGAGTCGGTCTATCTGCCGAAAGGCTGTGTCACCGGCTGGCAGACCCAGGCCGGGACAAGGCTGATCACCTCAAGCTATGTCGGCTGATCGCAGGGCCCGCTGAGGCCAGTGTGAGGCCACGGATCGCTCGGGAATCAGGCGCAAAACCGGGAAACTTTCCCGCGCGGAGCCAACCACCTGTCTCGCCCGGGCGACCAGCCCGGGCGGCGGCAAGGAGGATCAGAAAACTGCCCGGGGGGCAGTTTTCCCGACGAGCACCCTCCCCCGTCAAACCGCAGGTTTGCCTTCGGCAAAACGGAGAGGGTGCATTGCAACACTGCAAGAGGCACAACGGTCAAAGCGGCCTG
>SLDH01000198.1 GCA_007125415.1 Roseovarius sp. | reverse complement strand
GATGGTCTATCGCTACGGGCTCCTGATGTCGGGCGGGCAGGGCGTTTCGCCCGAGCAGATCGATACGCTGCTTGCGGCGACAGTGATGAATGCAGAACGCTTCTATCCCGCGTTCCAACTTGTCGTCTGGGGCGACAAGACCCCTGGCGAGGCGATGCAGGTGGCGATTGCCGAAGCGTACGGGCGGGCCTGAGCGGACTTTTGCGGGATGCGCTGCGCGCATTCCGGTCTTCTGGTTGGGGGCGCTGCCCCCAAGCCCCCGGGGTTTTTTCGCCAAGAAGAAACCCAGGGTCGAGAGAATTGCATCAGACATGTCGCGGCCGCCATTGCCGCTGACTGTCAGGGCCGGTATCTCGGAGGCGGCAGGGCATCGGAGCGGAAAGGCAAGGCGGCATGAGCATGGAAAGGGTAGCGCAGAACGGGCTGGTTCTGCTGGGCTGCGGCAAGATGGGATCCGCTATGCTGCAAGGCTGGCTCGAAGGCGGGATGGCGCCCGGTTCGGTTCATGTGATCGACCCCAAGCCGTCCGACTGGCTCCGGGCTGCGGGTGTTCATCTCAATGCGGAACTGCCAGACGCACCGGCGATTGTGCTGATTGCCGTGAAACCGCAGATGATGGGGGATGCGCTGCCCTCCATCGCGGCCATGGGCGGGGGCGAAACGGTGTTTCTGTCGGTCGCGGCGGGGACGCCGATATCCGCCTTCGAGGCGGCTTTCGGAGCCGATAGCCCGATCATACGGGCCATGCCCAACACGCCCGCCGCCGTGGGGCGCGGGATCACCGCGATCATCGGCAATGCGCGGTCAACGGAGGCGCATCTCGCGCTTGCCGAGACGTTGCTCGCGGCTGTGGGCCAGGTGGTCCGGCTCGATCACGAGGATCAGATGGATGCGGTCACGGGCCTGTCGGGGTCAGGCCCGGCCTATGTGTTCTACATGATCGAGTCTCTGGCGGCTGCGGGAGAAGCGCAGGGGCTGGATGCGGATCTGGCGATGCATCTGGCAAAGGCCACGGTTGCCGGTGCGGGCATGCTGGCCGAGACCGCCGCGGAGCCACCCGATGAGTTGCGCCGCAATGTCACCTCTCCGAACGGGACCACTGAGGCCGGGCTGGAGGTGCTGATGGATGCGGAAAATGGCCTTTTGCCCTTGATGGAACGGACGGTGACTGCCGCCGCTGGGCGTGCGCGGGCCTTGCGCCATGGCTGATGAGATCGGTTTTGACGATTTTCTGAAGGTCCATATCCGGGTGGGGGTGGTTCGGCGCGCCGAGCCCTTTCCCGAGGCGCGCAAGCCGGCGATCAAGATGTGGATCGATTTCGGACCGGAGCTTGGCGAGAAGAAGACATCCGCGCAGATTACCGCGCATTATGATCCGGCAAGCCTGGTTGGCCGACAGGTGATGGCGGTCACCAACTTTGCCCCGCGCCAGATCGGGCCCTTCATGTCCGAGGTGCTGGTGCTGGGGGTGTCCGATGCGGAAGGAAAGGTCGTGCTTCTTGCGCCTGACATGCCCGTTTCTCCCGGCAGCAGGATGCATTGATGCAGTTTGTTCGCGCCTCCTGTTCGGGCGGCTGCACGCTGGTCAAACCTGCTTCAAAGTGCGTGTCGCCTCGATGAATTCCCGTATTCTTGTCGGATCCTTCACGCCGGGCGCGCTCTCGACCCCGGAGGAGACATCGATCTGTCTTGCGCCGGTCCGGGCGATGGCGCGTCCTACATTGTCTTTCGTCAGCCCGCCGGCCAGCATCCATGGCACTGGCCAGCGGCGCCCAGCGACCAGAGACCAGTCAAAGCTCTGCGCATTCCCGCCGGGCCGGTCTGCGCCCTTTGGGGGTTTGGTATCGACCAAAAGCTGATCGGCCACCTGGCCGTAGTCATCAAGGGCGGGGAGGTCATCGGTATCGGCCACGCCCACCACTTTCATGACCGGCAGGCCGAAACGCCGCTTCACCTCGAGCACCCGCTCCACAGTTTCATGGCCGTGAAGCTGCAGGATATCGATCGGCACGCGCGCGGTCAGTTGATCGACAAAGCTGTCAACCGGATCGACCATCAAGGCCACCTTCGCCACCCCGGCTGGCACGTTGCCGGCAAGGAGCGCCGCTTTTTCAAGGGTCACGTTGCGTGGAGACTTCTCGAAGAAGACAAACCCTACATAAGCCGCACCGGCCTCGACGGCGGCGGCGACGGACTGCGGTTCGGTCAGGCCGCAAATCTTGACGCGGATGTCTCCAGACATGAGCGCGTCAGTTGGCCTCTTCCAGAAGGGCCAGCACCTCGTCCTTGCCCTTGTGTTTCTCTCCCTTGAGGCGTGCAAGTTCGACCCTCAGACGCTGCATCTCGCGGGCCTGTCGCGCCGCCTCCGAGCGGTCCTTTGCTTCGCGGACCCACTCCCAGATGAAGCCGATCACCAGCCCGAGCAGGATGCCCCCGAAAATTACGGCATAAAGCGGCATCTCAAGCGAGGGATTATAGGCCGCAAGCCCCGCCATCTCCTGCGGCCAGAGCTTAACCGAAACGGTTTCGCGGTTGGCCAGCGCCACGAGGGTCAGCGCGAGCGCAAAGATGGCAATGGAGGCATAGCGGATATAGCGCATGGTTCACTTCCCGTTCAGGCGATCGCGCAACAGCTTGCCCGTCTTGAAAAAGGGCACGTGCTTTTCCTCGACATGAACGGATTCTCCGGTCCGTGGATTTCGCCCTGTGCGCGCCTCGCGTTTCTTGACGGAAAAAGCGCCGAAGCCGCGGAGTTCCACCCGGTTGCCATCTGCCATGGCGTTGGTGATCTCGTTGAAGATTGTGTTCACGATCTTCTCGACGTCTCGATAATAGAGGTGAGGGTTGTCATCGGCAATCTTCTGAATCAACTCTGATCGTATCATCGATCCTGTCTCCCCCCGGGCTTTTGGCAGCGCTTGATTGCGCTGACTATAGATAAAATCGCAAAAAACAAAAACCTTAAGGCAAGCCGAGCATGGTTAATTCAGAGGAATTTACGCGGCGATAGCATGTTTCAAAGTGAAACATGCTTCCTGCCGGGGCTCTTTACAAAATCCGGTCCCTTATACCGGCCCGGAGAAAACCCATTGATTCGCCCATGAAATATCTCTTCTGAAATGCTCTGGCCCCACCTGTGAGGGTGGGGCCAGAATGTTCACATCCAAAGTGGCTTACTTCTTTTCGTCGCCCTTGAGGGCGGCGCCAAGAATATCGCCCAGGGATGCGCCCGAGTCAGACGAGCCGTATTGTTGCACGGCCTCTTTCTCTTCGGCAATCTCACGCGCCTTGATCGACAGGCCAAGGCGGCGGGTCTTGTTGTCCACATTGGTCACGCGCACATCCACCTTGTCGCCAACCGAGAAACGCTCGGGGCGCTGCTCGGACCGGTCACGGCTGAGATCGGAGCGGCGGATGAAGCTCTTCATGCCTTCATAGTCCACCTCGATACCGCCATCCTCGATCGAGGTCACTTCGACAGTGATGATCGAGCCGCGCTTCACGCCGCCCACGGCATCGGCGAACTTGTCGCCACCGAGGTTCTTGATGCTGAGCGAAATCCGCTCTTTCTCAACATCCACCTCCGAGACGACAGCCTGAACCACGTCGCCCTTCTTGTAGTTCTGGATCGCATCCTCGCCGCGCTCATCCCAGGAGATATCGCTGAGATGCACCATGCCGTCGATCTCGCCGTCAAGACCGATGAAGAGGCCGAACTCGGTGATGTTCTTGACTTCACCCTCGACTTCCGTGCCCTCGGGATGCGTCTCGGCAAAGACCTCCCACGGGTTGCGCATGGTCTGCTTGAGCCCGAGCGATACGCGCCGTTTGGCCTGATCGATCTCGAGCACCATGACCTCGACCTCCTGGCTGGTCGACACGATCTTGCCGGGATGCACGTTCTTCTTCGTCCAGCTCATTTCTGAGACATGGACGAGACCTTCCACACCGGGCTCGAGCTCCACGAAAGCGCCGTAATCGGTGATGTTGGTGACGCGCCCCGAATGGGTGCTTTCCAGCGGATATTTGGCCGCGACCAGATCCCACGGATCTTCCTGAAGCTGCTTCATGCCGAGGCTGATGCGGTGCGTGTCCTTGTTGATCTTGATGACCTGTACCTTGACGGTCTCACCAATGCCCAGAATTTCGGACGGGTGGTTGACCCGGCGCCAAGCCATATCGGTGACATGCAGCAGACCATCGACACCGCCCAGGTCCACGAAGGCGCCATATTCGGTGATGTTCTTGACCACACCATCCACGTTCTGGCCTTCGGTGAGGTTCCCGATGACTTCGGCGCGCTGTTCGGCGCGGCTTTCTTCGAGAATGGCGCGACGCGAGACAACGATATTGCCGCGGCGACGGTCCATCTTGAGAATCTGGAAAGGCTGCTTGAGACCCATGAGCGGGCCCGCGTCGCGCACCGGGCGCACATCGACCTGAGAGCCGGGCAGAAAGGCCACGGCCCCCCCGAGATCGACCGTGAAGCCGCCCTTCACACGTCCGAAAATCGCTCCTTCGACGCGTTCTTCGTCGGCATAGGCCTTCTCCAGGCGATCCCACGCTTCCTCGCGCCGGGCCATCTCGCGGCTGATGACCGCTTCGCCCTTGGCATTCTCGGCGGAGCGCAGAAATACCTCGACCTCATCGCCGACGGCGATTTCAGGCGCTTCACCCGGATTCGCGAATTCCTTGAGTTCGACGCGGCCTTCCATCTTGTAGCCGACATCGATGATGGCCTGGCCCGCCTCGATGGCGATCACCCTGCCCTTGACGACACTGCCCTCGACAGGCGTGTCCATTTCGAAGCTTTCGTTGAGGAGGGCTTCGAATTCCTCCATGGATGCTTGTTGTGCCATGTGGCGTGTCATTCCTAACGTTTCATTGTGTCCGGCCGCGCGGTTGTTTCCGCCGGTCTT